>JBIKMD010000320.1:0-5722 GCA_044359465.1 Myxococcota bacterium | reverse complement strand
AAAGTCTCGGTGCGTGTGGGCGGCAAAAAGCCCCACTTCATGCCGGTTGGGAAACCTGCGCCGCCGCGGCCGCGCGTGTTGGCTTCCTTCATCTGCGCGATGATCTCTTCCGGCTTCTTAGCCTTGGCGATCTTCAAACCCTCGTAGCCGCCGTCAGCCACATAGGTGTCGTATTTGTGCGAATTCTGAACGCGCCAGCGCTTGGACAGCGGTTTGTCGCATTCGAGTAGCTCTTTGAGGCGCTGCGGAGACGTCATACGGCTTTTTCTCCCTTACGAACGCGGTTCAAGATGCCCTCGACTGTCTTCCAGTCGACGTTTTCTACGTACTCACCGTTCACCAGCATGGCCGGCGCGCTGCCGCACGACGCGAGGCACTCAATGGTGCCCACGGTAAACAAGCCGTCTTTGGTGGTCTCGCCTGCATGAACATGCAGCTCTTGCTCGAGTTTTTTCACCAGCACGCGGCTTCCGCGCATGGCGCATGACAGCGTCCGGCAGACTTCGATGTGGCACTTACCAACCGTGTGCTCACGGAGCATCGGATAGAAAGTGACGACCTCTTTGACCTGCGTTGGTGGGAGCTCGAGCAGCTGCGCAATGCGGAGCTGGACTTCGTCAGTGAGCGATCCGACCTCTTTTTGGGCCATGATCAGCGCGGGAATCAACGCTGCGCGCTTTTGCGGGTAACGCGTCGAGAGAGCGGTAATCGCCTTCTCGGTTTCGGGCTTGATAGACACGGGCGGCCTCCGCCGGAACCTGCCGGCGGCGTTCACATATTTGGCGAGATGGTGAGAGTCAATGAACCGGCGGGACAGTGTAGACGCAGTCGCCAAAGCCATCGATGGTGCCACCCGTCGCGGGGCACAGTGAATCGACCGAAAAAATCTCGTCGTAGACCCGAATCTCGTCGAATGCGCCGAGGCAACCGTGCCCAAATGTGAAATTGAAATCCCCCAAAGAAGGTCCCCAGAGGCTGGTGGTCGTCGCAAAGGCCGCCGTATAATTATTGTCCGTATCACCGTTGACAGTCACACGAAGCTGACCGTCAATCCCCGCACTCGCTTGTTGCCACTCAATGAGAACGTGGCTCCAAGACACCACCGGCCCCGCCGCTGCGAGCCCTCCCATGTCGATGGACGCCCCACAGAAGCCCGCGTCAGTAGGCTGCTCGCCTTTCCAACAGAAAAAACCGTTCCCGGTGTAGTTCATTTGTAGCTGACTGCTTCCGCCCGTTTCGGTGGGAGTGAAGAGCTTACAATCATGCGCCCCAGTGCTCGCCGTTCGGTAGTCGGCGTACCAAAGAGACACGGTAAATCGCTGAGGAAAGCGCGTGAGCCCCATGTCACCCCGGGGGCGCAATGAAGGACACGTCGAACGGTGGCGAATTGCTCACGCCGTTGGTGATGCGTGCCGTATTGCCTGCATAAGTGACATAGGACCCATTAAACGCGCCCTCCACGAGCGAGAGTCCAGGTAACATGCCCACGTTGGCGAGTGGCGCGGCGCTATCAAAGGGATAGCGCACGAGCGGCGATGTCGCGTCTCCCAGCGTCAGGGACAGGGTTGCCGGCGAGGCATCGACGTTCGCGAGTGGATCGATCGCGCGCACGGAAAACGTGTGCGCACCAAGCCCAGGCGTCAGGGTCATAGGCGATGAACAGCCAGCAAAGGACGCCGCATCCAGCGCGCATTCGAAGGTCGCACTGGCGTCGGTAGGCGAGGAAAACGACACACTCACGGTTGGCCGGTTGGTAATCGCGGGTGAGGTCGCAACGACGGTCGTTTCTGGCGGCATCGCATCCACCACGAAACTGTGTGTCGCGGGGGTCGCGTCTGTCACGCCCGTGAGCGACGCTGCCACCGTGAAGGTGTTGGGTCCGTTGATGACCGCTGGCGTATGCGGCGAGGTGCAAGGGTACGGGGACCCTCCGTTGAGCGTACAGGCAAAGGCATCCCCGCTCGCAGAGGAGAACTCGAAGGTCGCGCCAGCCGCCGATGTGGGCGAGACCGGTACTTTCGAGAGCACCGTATCAGGCGGAGTCACCGTCACCACGACGGGAGGTATCTCAGGCGGAGGCTCATCACCAGTCAAAGTCGCGCGGGCCAGACAGACTCCGCTGCTGCAATAGAGATCGCGCGCGCATTCGCGGTCGATGGTGCAGGACTCGCCGGGGTTTCGCGGACCCGTGGCACACGCAGCAAAAAACAGACAACTAACGAAGGCAGCTCTAACCATGCGCGGACACTAGCGGCTGCGAAGCCTTTTTCCTACAAGTCAATTGTTCAATTGCGCCCGCCCGCGGTACCTTGGCGCCTAATCCCTTTTTCACACAGGACTGACCTTTTCTTGACCGCTCGCGGCACACCCTTAATACTCGAGCGGATGTTCGTGCGATCGATTCATGCACTCGTGTGCGCAGGGCTGCTGGGCGGCTGTGCAATTGCATCCACGGGCAAGATCCTCAAAGGCGCCGCTAGCGTCGAGAGCGCCGAACGCGCAGAGGCCGAGAAATACGCCATCTACGAGATCACCCGCGCCCGCGAGTATCTGCACAAAGCGCGCGAGGAATGGGGCTACTCAGACTTCGAAGCGGCTGAGAAGTTCGCCATTCAAGCGCAAGAATGGGCAGATAAAGCGCGAGACAAAGCCCGCGACCACGACCAGCCGCGGCCAACGCCCCCGCCCGCTGCGCCAGCCGCGCCGCCGCAAACCCAAGCAGCCCCAGCCGAACCTGTGCCTGTGGTGGTGCCGGTCACTGACCCAAACTCTCAGCCGCCGCCCACGGCGCCAGCGCAGGGGAATTAAGCTTTGCGCCGCGCGTCACTCAACCTCAGCTTAGTCTCTTTGGTGCTACTTGGCGCCTGCACGAGCGGTGCGACGCTCGAGCAAGATGCCCAAACCATCCGCAAGGACATCGCCCGCGCCAAAGACGCTGGTGCAATTCGCTGCTCCCCCAAAGAATTGGCGATGGCCGAGTCCGAGGTCGATTTCCTCGAGTACGAAGTGGGCGAAGGTGACTGGCACCGCGCTGAACGGCACGCCGAAGTCGCACGCGAAAACATTCAACGCGCGCTCGCCAATACCGATCCGGATCAGTGCGGCGAAAAACGCGTGCTCATTAAAGAGACCGCAACGCCGACTATCACGCGTAAAGATTCCGACGGTGACGGGCTCTTTGATGACGAAGATCAATGTCCACTCGAGCCAGGCCCTGTTGGCAACAAGGGTTGTCCGCTCAAAGACTCAGACAATGACGGCGTGCTCGATCCCGACGACAAGTGCCCAACAGAAGCCGGCCCAGCAACCAACCAAGGTTGTCCGATCCGCGACACCGACGGCGACGGCCTGACCGACGACATCGATCAGTGCCCGGCTGACCCAGGCCCACAAACCAACCAAGGTTGCCCGATTCGCGACACCGATGGTGACGGCGTCCTCGACCCGGACGATGGCTGCCCGAACGATCCGGGCCCCGCCTCGAACAAGGGCTGCCCGCTGACCGATCGCGACGGCGACGCCGTGACCGACGACATTGATCAGTGCCCAGATGTGCCCGGCGATCCAACGCTGCAAGGCTGTCCCAAAAAGACCCTCGTCGTCGTACGCGAAGATCGTATCGAGATTCGCCAGCAGGTGCACTTTGCGACCGGCAAAACCAAGATCCTCAAAGATAGCTTTGAGCTGCTGAGCCAAGTGGCGAGCGTGATGCGCTCAAACCCACAGATGAAGGTTCGTATTGAAGGCCACACAGACAACGTGGGCTCCGAAATGAACAACATGAAGCTGTCTGATGGCCGCGCCAAAGCCGTACGCGAGCACTTGCTTAGCAAAGAAGGCATCGACGGCGAACGCCTCGAAGCCGTGGGTTATGGCCCCTCCAAACCCATCGCCTCAAACTCGACAGCGAAGGGCCGCGCGCTCAATCGCCGCGTTGAGTTCAATATCGTCGCGAAGTAGGTTTCGGCCGTGTTTCCACCACTCAAGAAAGCCCCCTTAGGCGGCGTCGACCGCCGTTCGATCGCCACGACGCTCGCCGCGCACGGTCAAAGCACGGCCGAACACGATCTGCAGCACGACATAGACCGATGTAAACATTTGAGCACATCGCTCACGCCCGAGGATTGTGTCCTCATTCTAGGCGGCTCCCAGGGGCTTGGGCGTGCCATGGCCATACAGCTCCTCTTTGGCGAGCGCGCGAACGTGTTCTGCATCCACTACGACAGTGAAAAGCTGCAGATCGGTCCGCACCACGCGCGCGCAATCCAGGCGCGTGCAAACCAAGAACAGCTCAAAGCGAGCTTCCTCAATGCCGATGCCACTGACCCCAAGGTCATCGAAACCGTCATCACCACCCTGCGCGCATCCTACAAAACCGTGCACTTGTTTAACGCCATTGCTTCGGGCGCGCCCAAACGATTTGCTGAGCACGGTCCCACACAAGTGCTCGATCTCGACGTGGGCTACGATCCCGTGCGGCAAATCGCGGACTTCTCACAAGTGCGTTCGTGTGGGCTCGTCGACGTTGAGGTCGCAACGCAGCAAGACATCGACAAGACCCACAAGATGATGGGCACCAGCACGGAGTTATGGACGGACGCGCTCTCCAGCGCTGGCTTGCTCACGAGAGACCGCAGCGTGGTGGCGTTTGCCGACTACGACTTTGAGCCTGACAACCCCGTCTACGGCATGGGCCCACTCGCGACCGCCAAACAGCTACAACGAAAAAGCATGCGCGCGATTGCAGAACGGCACGGCGTGCGCACTGTACGCGTGTGCTATCCGGCCATGAATACCATGGCGATTGGCGCCATACCGGGCGGCTTGCTCACCTTTGCGGTGACCTGGAAGAAACTCAGCGAACACAAAGAACAAGCCGACGTGGCACAACTCGCGGCGCGTTCCATGGTCATGTGGCATCCGCAGTTTTCATTGAACGAGCTGCGCCTCGATACGGCTTATCAAACGGCGCTGCGCGCCTTCTCTCTGGAAGTACCACAATTGACGCCGGACACTTGGCGCGCGGCGATCTAAGACGATTGGGCCGCCGAGGAACGGGCCAGCGCTTCGCTGCTGGATAGCTCGTTGCGAACAATGACCGAGCCCAGCAGCGGCGCGTGACCGCGGCCGAAGCCGACACCGTCCTGGTCCCATCTATGTGACGGATTCTTTACATCAAAAAAAAACTCGCGATGATGTGGTCCGGCGCGGCACCCGCCGGCACCTCGAAGATCGCCTCCCCGTCTCGGACCTCACTTGGCGCGTATTCGGAGAAACTGTTGGCAGTCGTGCTGAGACGCAGACGGTAGCGCTCAGGACTGCCGAGCCCGAGTGGGTCCGTCGCAATGCACACACGAATCACCTTGGTCGACAGCTCCTGAATCAGCACTCCGTTCTCTTCAATGCGGCTGAGCTCAGCGCGACCTTTCGCATCGCGAGGAAGCTCATTGTGACGCAGCGCCACCGCGACATGACCCGCCGACTGTGGTCCTCGCCGCACATGCGAACGCACGAGCGCCAGCGACTCAGCGCGGATTTTGGTCGCGCTAGTCTTACCGGCATGTAGGTCTGCGAGGCGCTCTGAAGCCCAAGCGCGCAAGCGTGCCGCACTGAAGCCTAGGACGGGCTCGTTGATGCGTTTCGCCTCGCTCACGGTATTGCCTACCAAGCGCGATCGCTGATTCGATCCAGCGAGCATCGCATCAATCAACGCCCGCACGTT
>JBIKMD010000008.1:0-14672 GCA_044359465.1 Myxococcota bacterium | reverse complement strand
CCGTGGCGTCGGAGATGGCGCCCATGATCAGGGGACTGATGGCGTCGCCGAACAAGTGGATGGATAAGATGCTCAAGCTGAAGGCGCGAGCGCGCATGGACGCATCCACTGAGTTGACGAGCAAGGTGTTGACCGGTCCGTTGTAGAACCAAAGATAGAACTGGCAGAGAAAGATACATGCCGCGATCGCCACGTGATCTGTGACTGTGATCGCCAGCGTTGCAAACACCGTTGCCGGCACCATGGCCCACGCGCTCAGCGCAAGGTAGGGTTGCCGCGTCTTTCCGCGCAGTCGATCGCCAAGGATGCCTCCCAAAATCGTGCCGCCGAGCCCGCCCGACACAACCATTGTGCCAATGACCGTGTTGGCTTCGGCGAGATCGAAACCGCGATAGCGACTGAGAAAGCTAGGAAACCAATCGGCCATGCCCCCGGCCGCAAAAGTGACGAGCGTATAACCAAGGACGGTCACGACGTAGGTGCGATTGCGAGACAGCGCACGCAGTGCGTCCGGCCAAGAGGGCGGGGCGGCTACAGCTTGCGCGTCTGTTGCGCCGCGCGGCGGTTCTTTGATTTTGAGCGCCAGCAACGCTGCGAGCAAGCCCGGCAGGCCGCAGATCAAGAACGCCGCGCGCCAACCGTAGTGTTTTCCAATGATACCGCCAAGTGCATAACCAAGCGCCGAGCCTACTGGGATGGCGACATAAAAAATGGTCAGCACTTTATTGCGCTTGTCTGCTGGATAGAAGTCACTGAGCAGGCTCGGGCTAATCGTGGCGTAAGCGGCTTCGCCTACCCCTACGAGCGCACGTGCGATCAAGAACACCGCAAAGCCTTGCGCCAAGGACGCGGCGGCAGTGGCAAGTGACCACAGTGCCACACCTGCTGCGATGAGCCACTTGCGGGAGACGCGATCCGCGAAGCTGCCAAAAATGGGGCTCGCGATCATATAAACAATGACGAAGGCCGTCAGCGGTAAGCTGGTCTCGGTGTCCGTCATTTTTAAGTCTGCTTTGAACAAGTCCTTCACCGCGCTCGGCACGTAGCGATCGAGGTAGTTGAGCAGGTTCATCGCGGTGAGAACGACGAGCGCATAACGGGCTGGCTGCATGCGCAGAAGTTGTCATCTGAGCCGCGCGCTACCGCAACTTTCTGCTTCGATTTGCACACATTAGACCACCTTGCCGAGTTGCATAATCGGGCGAATATTATGGCGCGGTGGCGGTTATACCAATGATGAGTGAACGCAGTCGCAGCTATTTGGCCGTGGGGTTTGCCGTCGCGTTCGTGCTTTCGACCGGTCTGCTCGACGTGCAGCTGGGTCACGCGGTGCACTTGTTTGTGTTTCATCTGCTGGCGATTGGCACGGTCACGTGGCGTTATGGGCGAAAGCCTGGCGTTGTCATTGCCAGCCTCGCTTCCGTCGTCTGGATGCTCTCCGGGAACTCTTTTGCGCCGTCCAGTCATGCTTGGGCGCCCTACTGGAACCTGTTGAGTGAAGTGGCGGTCTTTTTTGCCATGAGCAGCGTGCTTGGGCGTTTGCGCGAGTCGATCACGGACGTGCGCCGAGCGTCAGAAACGGACGCCCTCACCGGCGTGAATAACCGGCGCGCGCTCCTGCGGCTTGGTGAACAAGAACTGCGGCGTTCCGTGCGCTACAAGACTGCACTGAGCGTCTTTTATATCGACCTAGACAACTTCAAGGCGGTGAACGACGCGCATGGTCACCCCGTGGGAGACGCGTTGCTCACGCTCGTTGCTCAGACCGCAGTGCATGCCCTGCGCCGCGTGGATGTGGTGGCGCGGCTTGGCGGAGACGAGTTTGCCTTGCTGATGCCAGAGACCAATCGAGACGCTGCTCAGGTGGTTGCACGCAAGCTGCAGCGCGCGCTCGATGAGCAGATGAAGCGCTACAAGTGGCCTGTGACGTTCTCGATTGGGATTTGTACTTTTGATCCGCCGGATGCCTCGCTCACAGTTGACGACATGCTTCGTCAAGCAGACATCGCCATGTACAAGGCCAAGCTCTCAGGCAAAAATCGAATTCAAATCACCTCACTTGCGCCGGCGCTGAATTAGCACGAGCAAACAAGCGAGTGCGACAGCGAGGGATGACCCTGCGGATGTCTGCGCGCAACCATCGTCGAGTGATGCGCCTATCTGACGAATCACCGGTGCGGGCGCTTGGGTGCCTGACGGCGCTACACAATAGCGCACCGTCCCTCCGGACGGGTACACGTAACACAGGCCGAGCTCGTCCGTCGGAGCGAGCGTGCGTTTGGCGGTTTCACCAATCGTCGAGGTACGCGACATGGTGGCGTTTGATGCACAGGCGGACGGGAGTGTGCTGCCCGACTTATCCGGATGCTCAAACCCAATGAAGTGACCCACTTCGTGCGTCACGGTGTTGAGCAGGTCAGTCTGCACACCGGTGTTCTTGTAGGTGAAATCGTATTGCTCGTCGTTGAGCTCGATGTCGGCGTCGAAGATTTCGCCGGTCTGCGAGTTGAAGGTCGCCGTGGTCAGGCCGATCACCATCGAGTCGTGCGACCAGACGTTTTGAAAGATGACCACGTTTTCGTTTTCATCAATACGACGAAAATCGAAGCCTACGCGCTCGCTGGCGGTGAGCCCACCGTCTATGAATTGGAAGTCCGTGCAGCTAGGGACCGTCCAGGTATTGAATGCCTGGCGAACCACGGTGAACTCGACGGTCTCAGACACACCACCGTCGATGTCTTGATCGCTCGGAATATCCAAGGTGCCGCGTGAATTGATTTTGAACGTTGCTTTTTTGGATGGCCACACGAGTGAGGGCCCTCCGATAGGATCTTTGCTCGAAGGCTCACGCGCCAAAGAGCACAGAAACGGCTTGGTCTGTCCTGCCCCCGTTCCGTAGGGTGCTTCCGTACACAATGCCGGTTGTGTCGCAGAGAGAAGGAACGTCATGAGGATCATTGCGCACCGCCCTTGGCCAGACGTGCCCGTTCCAAGAAGCTGCCGAGTGTAAATGGTGTTTCTTCATCACGCCCCGGGAACACGCTGGAGGCGTAACCAATGATGGGCCGCTCTGCTGCAGTGAGCGATGGCGCGTCCACGACCTGATAGAGGCCAAGCGTCATGCCAATGACCGCACGCCCTCCTTGCATGTAACCTGCATCCGACAGAAAAACGGCGAGCTCATCATTTGGCGCAAGGGCTTCCAAACCGAACACCCGCTGGCCTATCGCGCCATAGTACCCACCAAGATTCGTGATCACGAGTGAGTCACCCGCTGCGGCGCCATAGGCCGCATCGATCACTTCGCAGTAGGAATCAGTCACGATTCGGCTACCACCCTCCGCAAGTCTGTGGGTTTGATAAACTACACGGACATGCGCTGCGACGGACGCGCGTTTGGCGAGCGTAGCGAAACCCGCACGAGAGATGTCGAGCGTGACGGCGAGGGCAGTGCTGGGGAGTAGGAGGAGTAAGGCTAAGCGTAACATGTGCCAGTAGTATACGTTGCTACCGGCCAGCGGGCTGAACTTATTTTTTTGCCAGTTACGCCTTGGATGGCTCTGGCGGAAGGTTGGGCATCAGCGGCGAGGCCTTCTCTTGCTTCACCACAGGTGCGGGCTGCGGGCGCGCGGGAATCTTGGTGCGATTGGGCAGCGGTTGACCTTCAATTGAGAGCTCGAGCTCGGCCGTGTCCAGCGTCTCGTATTCGAGCAAGGCTTCCGCTACGCGCTTGAGCTCGGCGAGGTTCTTCTCGAGAATGTCACGTGCCACATTGTATTGGCCCACAACGATGCTCTTAATCTCGTCATCAATGCGCTGCGCCGTTTCTTCCGAATACGATGGTGCCTGTGCGATTTCGCGACCGAGGAACACTGTGTCACCCTGGCGCTGGCTGTACACCAGTGGCCCCATCTTCTCGCTCATGCCCCATTCAGTGACCATCTTGCGGGCAAGGTCAGTTGCTTGTTCGAGGTCATTGCCGGCGCCGGTCGTTTGTTCGTTGAAGACGAGCTCCTCAGCGATGCGGCCGCCCATCATGATCGCAATACGGTCGAGTGCGAACTCTTTCGAGTAGCTCAGGCGATCCTCTTGCGGCAATTGCTGCGTGACACCAAGCGCACGGCCGCGTGGAATGATCGTGACCTTGTGCACAGGGTCCGAGTTGCGCAGCTTGCGCGCCACGAGCGCGTGACCTGCTTCGTGATAAGCCGTCGTGCGCTTCTCTTTTTCACTGATGATCATCGACTTGCGTTCGGCGCCCATCAAGACTTTGTCTTTGGCGTCTTCGAAGTCACGCGTGTCGACTTTGGTCTTGTCTGCGCGGGCCGCCAGCAAGGCCGCTTCGTTCACCAGGTTCTCGAGGTCTGCACCTGAGAAACCTGGCGTGCCCTTTGCGATGCCTTCGAGGAACACCCCCTCGGCGAGAGGGACCTTACGCGTGTGCACATGAAGGATGCCGAGGCGACCTTTCACGTCTGGGCGGTTGACAACAATCCGGCGGTCAAAGCGGCCCGGACGGAGCAAGGCAGGGTCAATGACGTCTGGACGGTTGGTGGCGGCAATGATGATGACGCCTTCGTTCGATTCAAAACCGTCCATCTCAACGAGCAACTGGTTCAGCGTTTGCTCACGCTCATCATGTCCGCCGCCAAGCCCAGCACCGCGGTGACGACCCACCGCATCAATCTCGTCGATGAAGATGATGCAAGGCGCGTGCTTCTTGCCTTGCTCGAACAAGTCACGCACGCGCGAGGCGCCGACGCCGACGAACATTTCAACGAAGTCCGAGCCGGAGATGCTGAAGAACGGCACGCCGGCTTCACCTGCGATGGCGCGCGCAAGCAGCGTTTTGCCGGTACCCGGCGAGCCCATCATCAAGACGCCTTTGGGGATGCGGCCGCCGAGACGGGTAAACTTCTTGGGGTCCTTGAGGAACGCGATGATCTCTTCGCATTCTTCTTTCGCTTCATCGATGCCGGCGACGTCTTTGAAGGTGACCTTATTCTGGTTGTCCGTGATCAACTTCGCTTTAGACTTGCCGAAGGACATGGCTTTGCCGCCGCCCGACTGCATCTGCCGCATGAAGATGAAGACGAACACGAATAAAAGTAGGATCGGCAACCAGGCGAGAATGAACTGCTGCCAGAAGCTCGATTTGTCTTCTTCTTCGAATTTGAAGGAGACGCCGCTGTCAGCCAGCTTCTTCAGCAAATCGTCGTAAAGCACGCCCTGTGTGGCATGCTCTTTTCCGTTTTGTTTCCAACGGATTTCTTTCTTTGCAGTGTTGATGACGACGGCTTCAACAGTCTTCGTGCTGACGCCTTCGAGGAATTCGGAGAACTGGGATTCTTGTACTTCACCCTTCTGAGCATTGAACAAAGTCCAAATGACCCAGAACATGAATATGAGAACGCCCCAGAGAATGATTGTCTTGTGTGACTGACGCATCGAAGGTGAAGATGCGCCGGCATTGGGCAAGAGGCAAGGGTTTTACGTGGCACTTTTGCATCGATTTTGCTTCGCCGAGGCATGAAATGTAGGAGTAGGGATGCGTTTTTCTAAGTATCACGGCTGCCAAAACGACTTCATTGTCGTGGTGGACGAGGAACTGACGCCGCAAGCGGCCCGTCATTTATGTGACCGCCATGCCGGCATTGGCGCCGATGGTGTGGCGTTATTGTCCCTGCCCAAAGGCCTTGCTCCCCCCCGTATGCGAATCATCAATGCCGATGGTTCGCAGCCAGAAATGTGTGGGAATGCGCTGCGTTGCGTGATCAAGCACCTGGTTGATCACGGCTTCGTCGAGTCACCTGCGAACGTTCGCGTCATGACGGACGCGGGGCTGCTCACTGCGCAGGGCTCACTCGACGACAAAGGCCATATCGACGGGGTGCTCGTAGACATGGGCCCGCCTCGGGAGCCGGTCACGCCGCGCAGCGTCAGTGTTATGGGCCGCGCCATTGCTGGCCATACGGTCTCTATGGGCAATCCGCACTTTGTCATTGCGTCCGAGCGGCCGCACCATGATGCCAAAGAATTGGGCTTGCTCGTTTCCACTCATTTGGACTTTCCCGAGGGCGTCAACGCCAGCTTCGTCCGTGTTCGCGACAAGGCCAACGTCGAAGCTGTAGTGTTCGAGCGCGGCGCAGGCCTGACCATGGCTTGCGGCACTGGCGCCTGTGCCATCGTGGCCGTGGGGCTGGATCTCGGTTGGTTTTCGGGTCAATCGGTCACAGTGCATCTGGCTGGCGGAAAGTTGATTATTTCTCGGTTTCCTGACGGTCATCTGCACATGCGTGGCCCGGCGGTTTGGGTCTTCGACGGCGAGCTTTAATGGCGCACATTCTCTTCGTCGATGCCGACCCTTTTTTCGTGAAGCTCTACGTCGATATTCTCGGCGGCGCAGGGCATAGGACGAGCCGCGTCACCAAGCTCGCGGAGTTCGACCAACTCAAAGACGAGCCGTTCGACCTAGCGTTTGTCGAGCTGGGCTTTGCCTTCGAGCACGGGCTGCGCATTGTTGAAACGCTGCGCAAAAAGGCCAAACCGCCTGAAATCGTAGGCGTGCTCAAGCCCGGTGAGGCGACGCTCCTCGCATCCGGATTCAAACAAGGCGTCGTCGACGTGATGACCAAGCCCATTGAGGGCAACCATCTGCTCGCGCTGACGAACCGGTTGCTCGAACGGCAAAAGCTGCACCAAGAAGCGATGCGGCTGCGCACCGAGAATCAGGCCCAAGCGTCGCTCAACAAGGTCTTCACTGACGGTTTGCAGCTCCTCAAGACATTGGACGATGGCTCACTGCACGAGAAGCTGCTGCGTGCGGCCAGCGTGCTCACCGATTGCCAAGGCATTGCGCTCTATGTCGCGAGGCGGACGCACCTCGAGCTCGCTGGTTACTTTGGCGTCATTCAAGGTGAGAAGTTGCCGCCGAGCCTCGCGCTGAGTGCGTTCGACCTGGTGCGAAGTGATGTGACGCCAAATGTCTACGCTGTGGACGATCCTCTTGCGATCGAGCGCGGCGAGGCGCCTCGGCCGGTGGCGCCTGGTGATGGCAAAGGTCTGGTGTTCGTCCTCGCTCAAGACCACATGGCGGAGGGCATTTTGGTGGCGAGCGCACGCCTCGGGCACCCGTTCTCTGCTGTTGATATGGTCCGGGCGCAGCTCCTTGCAGACGTCGCTAGTGTTGGCTTCTCGAACGCGCGCAAGTTCACGGCTGAACGTAAGAAAGCAGTGCAAACGCGGCATTCGAATACCTACAACATGAGCTTCTTTGTCGATTTTCTCGGCAAGGAGCTGCACAAGTCGCGGCGTTATCGCCGCTCGTTTTCGATCGTGCAGATTGTCTTCGACAATTATCCCGGCTTAGCCGCGGAGCTGGGTCCACGTGGGACCGAACGTCTCGCAAACGACATCCCGCGCGTCTTGCAGGACGTGCTGCGTGACAGCGATGTGCTCGCGCGCGCGTCGGACAACGAGTATTTGCTCGTTCTACCCGAGTCCGACATTTACGGCGCGCGTATGACCATGAGCCGCATCGAAGCCGCGCTGATGCGGGACTCTGCGCTCAACACGCTACAGAAAAACCTCTCCCTCGGGACGGCCATTTCCTATTCGTCGTTTCCACAAGACGGAAATGACATTGATTCGCTGATGGCTGCGACGCGGCGCCGGCTCGACGAGATGCGGCGCAGCGCCTATCGCAAGCTCCATTTCGAAGACAGCTCTTTCTACGACGCAGCGTCGCTGCTGCTCACCAAAGCAAGCCCGATGCGGCGCTTCATCGATTCACCGGTAGAGTATGGCTACACGCAAATGACGCCGGTCGAAGTGAGCGCGTGGGTGCGAGAGCTGCTGCGCTCAACTCAATCACTGCAAAAGAGTCACTCGGTTTTGTACTGGGGCGTGCCGGAGATTTCGATCGATATTCTGGCTTCAATCGCCGATGTCCTCGAAGTGCCACCACCTGGAGCGCCGAACCGTCTCTTCGTGCTGGGCGCGCGCGATCCCTCGATCAAGGACGTGCCACCCGGCATCACCACCGTGTATCTCGATCCAGAGAAAGCCACTAAAATGGGCTTCTTGTTTTCGCTCAGCGAGACGCACGCCTATGCCATGATCGGCGAGAATCTCAGTGTCGCTGAGGGCGAGGCCTTTCATACTTGTGACACACATCTGGCGCTTGGGCTGGTGCGCAAGCTACAAGCCGAGTTCAATTTACAGCGGTGGTTTTGATCCTTGGCTCCTGAGCAAAAAAAACGCGTTCTTCTCGCCGATGCCGATCCGGCCGTGCTCAAGACGCTCGGCGCTGCGCTCGAACGCGCGGGCTTCGAAGTGCTGCTCGCCAAAGACGGCAGCAAAGCCCTCGAGTGCTCGATTCTCAAAACACCAGACATTGTCCTCATCGATCGCAATTGCCCGTTGATCGACGCCCAGCGTTTCAGCTCCATCTTGCGAGCGAATCCTCGCACTGAAAACACGCCCATGATCGTGCTGAGCCCTGAAGGGGAGGCTGAGAGCGGGGCGAATCTGAGCTATCTCGAAGGCTTCATTCAAAAACCGTTCAACCTCGATGAGGTTGTGGCCCGCGTCAGCGGTCTCGCCAAGAAGGTCGAAACGGCAGCGAGTGTGAGCCAAGAGGATCGCGCCATCGTCGGCAATTTGGCGCAAATCTCGCTTGTTGATCTGCTGCAGATCTTCGCGATGAACAGAAAGACCGGCGTCCTCTCGCTAAAGACGAGCAAACAAAATGGTGAGGTGGGTGTTACGGAAGGCCGACTCGTGGATGCGCGTTTTGGCCGCGTCACGGGAAACAAAGCGCTCTACCGAATGCTCAAAGAAAAGCAGGGTGAGTTTGGCTTTGCCCCAGGAAAGACCCCCAAAGACGTCACGCTCGAGGGCCACGTCGACTCGTTGATCATGGAGGGCATGCGCCAAGAAGACGAGCTCGAACGTCTGATGGGTAGCTTGCCTGCGATAGATGACGTCATTGAGCGCATGCCGCGCGAGCCCGGTGGCAAAGGCGAGGACCTGCATCCGCTCATGCGCACCGTGCTCGATGCGCTCGTCGAGCCGCGTCAGATGTTCGATCTCTTCGACGCCGTCGCGGTGCCTGACTTCGAGGTGGCGCAGGCGGTGCAACATTTGATCGACGCGCGGCTCGTGCGCCAGCGTGCGACCAAAGACGGTGCCACCGGTAATTTCGAGCCCGTATTGCCCGAGGCGCTCGTCTTCATGCTCCGCAGTTACCTGCATCGCGCGCTTCCTGGTTCAGTGGATATGCGTCGGCCGCGCGTACTGGTGGTCGCAGATGATCCTCGCCGCGTCGTCAAGTTCTGGAGCGGCCTGCAGGGCATCCCCGAGTTTCAAAAAGCGGATGCGCTTGGCTCCATGAAGTACGGCTATGGGATGATGGGCACCCTCCCAGTGGCACAGGATCTGGCCATCGACATGGTTGCGCTGCCCATGCGCATGGATCTGCTCCCAGCGAGTGTCCCGCTCACACTCGGTGCGCTCGGCATCATTTGCTTGTCGAGCGGCGCAGAAGATTCAACTGGACTCGAGCGTTTTCGTGAAGCAATGGCCGGGCGTTTGTCGGCGCCTTGGCTGGAAGTGACCGTCGACGCGTCGCAGGCCGATGTGACCTTCGAAGGCGAGCCGCGCGCCGTGCGCGGAATCTTAGCTGCGTTTTGCCGGGCCCTCGGAAAATCATGATCCTGCTGCTCTGCGCACTCGTCTCTGTTCCGGTGAGTATCAACGCCTTCCGTGAGACGGCACTGTTCTCACCGCCCATCGCTAATCCACGCTCGGTGGAGTTTGGCGTCGATGTGCAATTGAACCCTCCGGCGGCAAACTTCTCGGCGGCTTTTGCCGCGCGCCTACCGATGACAACGTTGCACATTGGTGACCACGCCATTCAGCTTGGTCTCGACGCAGGTGTCTGGTCGGATCTCGCCAAGATGCCTACGGGCGATTATTTCCCGGTCTTCAATGCAGACTACTTGGTCGGCTTTCCGCTGATGTACCGCTGGAAAGGTTTGTCCGCTTCGATCTTTCTTGGTCATATTTCGGCACATTTAGTGGATGGCGCAACGACGGCCGACGTACCACGTGGCAACATTCGTTATTCCCGCGAATACGTTCAGTTCCATTTGAGCTACGATACAGCGTTTCGCGGATTCTTTTTTCGCACCTACCTCACGGCTGCTCACCTCTTCCATCATGTTGAAAAAGTGTACTCCACAGCGTCGTTTGGT
Source organism: Myxococcota bacterium (assembly GCA_044359465.1). Taxonomy (GTDB): domain Bacteria; phylum Myxococcota; class JADLHZ01; order JADLHZ01; family JADLHZ01; genus JADLHZ01. Next base: position 4,416 of record JBIKMD010000008.1, on the reverse strand, counting down.
GGCGGTGCCGAGTTTGCCGCGCCTTGGGTTTATGGCGTGTTTCGCCCCATGGCCGCAGTCGACGTGATGTGGAACGGCGATACGAACACGGTCGATCATGGGATGGAAGTCGGGTTTTGGCTTGCCGAACAAACGCTCCCCATTGCGCAAGTGCGCGCGACCTTTGCAATGTACACAGGTAGCGATCGCCGCGGTATGTACATAGATGCGAAGCGCGAGCGCTTCTCTTTTGCCATCCGCATTCGTTTTGCTGACCGGCCGCGCTAGGCAAAGAACGCGTTCGCTAGTTTAGGGACCCACCGTAAAGCTCACATCGTCCGAAAGATACAAGCTCGGACCACTCTCCACGAAGTCAAAGCCGAACACGCCCACATTGACGGCTTGTGCGCCTGCCGGAAGGGCTTCGTCCAATGGGACGGTTGCGCTGGAGCTGAGCGATGACCAATTCGAAAATTGAAAATAGCGAGTCTTGTTCCCGGGGCCCACCAGGAGATTGTTGAATGCAAAAGCCGCATAGAATGATTGCGAGCTCGTGTTGGGCAGCGTGGTCGTGATGGTGGGTGTTGTTGAGACGCCAGTTTGAGCTGCCGTTGGAGATGTCATCGTTGGCGCCGAGTGGAACACGTAGACGTTGCGCGTAATCGATGCGGTTTTGCCGCTAGCATCGGTGGTTGTCACCACGAGCTCGTTGTTGCCTGCGACGAGGTTCGTGATGGTTGTGTCAAAGACGCGTGAGCAGGTTGCCGCCACGGTGGTTGCTAGGCTGACTGGCGCTCCGCCGTTGACCTGCGCGCTGACGGAGTCGACGAGCGGACATTCATCTTCGTCCGACACGAGGCCGCGGAGGCTCAATGAAATCGCCGCGCCGGTGCGCACGGTACTGTTGATCTTGAAGTCGCTGATCTTCGGCCTATGCGACGTACCAACCGTGTAGTTGCGCGATTGCAATGTCATGGTGGGGCCGTTGTCTCTCTTGTAATGCAGGTCGAGCCTGAGTTGGACGCCGTTTTTGATCGCTTGCACTTCTACGGGCGAATAGAACAGCGCGGTACCTGGGGCACGCACTAGCGCACTCTCTTCGTTGTCGTGTTTGTTCACCAGGAAGCCTCGGACAGGTACAGCGACTTGCTCGGCACCGATCAATTCGTAGAGCGCAAACCCTGCTCCGTCAGCGGCACTGGCCGTATCGATGCGCGCGTTCGTGCCAATGTCGAAAGTTGGGAGGCTTGGCAGATCAGTCGCGTTGGCGGCGGGTGAGATCGTTTGGATGGTGGGCGCGGCACCACTGGACGCGCCTACGGAGAATGAGACGACGATGGGATCGATACCAGGCGCCGGGAGGGGGTCTGCCGCATTTCCTGCCGAGTCCTTTAGCCCGCTGATTTCAAGCGTATACGCGCCAGGTGAGAGCGCGGTCAGCGTTTGCGCGTAGATCAGTCGGAAGAGTGGGTCCATATCCAGACGTACGGGCACGTTCCCGGGTTTCACTAGCGCTGTGGCGGTTGCCAGCGAGCGAGGATCAATGGGTTCGGATAAGGCGAGCGCAGCAAACGCGTTCGCGTCGGGTCGCACATGCGCACCGGTCAACACGGGTGGGGTGACGTCAGCGGTCGACGCGCTCACAAACGCGTATTCACGTTGTAGATTCACGTTCGGTGCATTCAAGGTAATCCTTGCGTTCCCGTGGCGCCTGGGCCCTGTGCTGAGCGCTTTGCTGGAAGTGCTTCCTGACCCACTTGGAACGACTGGATTGCCGCCGGAGCTCGTACCTCCCGAGTTGAAGAACGAGATCGCGATCGACATCGACGGCGTTGGTGGGCCGGGATCTGCCGGAGTAGAGAACGCCGTTGTGAAGGTCACAAGACCCCCGGTCGTTTGGGTGAGAAACAGCGTCCGTCTCAGCGTATCACTTTCGGACACCGGCGTGGTGAGCGTTAGCGTACGCGGATCGATCGCAACCTGAAACAGGAGCCGCCCTCCGTTGATCGGGTCACTCGTATCAACCCGGTTTCCCGCTCGGTCGCGCAGGTTGCTGATGTCGAGCACGTAGATGGCGAGCTCGTCGTCCAGACGATTCGTCGCGAGATAATAAGTGTCATTCGGCACGGTCGTGGTGACGAACCCCTCGGCCAACGGCTGCTCGGGCGTGGCACAATCCGGGGCCGTCTTGCACAGCGTGACAGTCGATAACACGTCGATGGGCTCATCAAAGCGCAAACCCACGCGCGTGAATTTGGCAAAGTTGTCTCGTGTTGTGGCTAGCCAAGGCAACGCTGCACCGCTTGGTCCTACGACAGACAGCAGTCTCGGTTTTGTGATGTCGACGACGAGGCCGCGTTGAACCGTGGTCTCGTTCCCTGCTTGGTCAATGACCGTCGCCTCGTAGGTGAGTGCGCCGCTCGTGAGCCCGCCTTGCAAATCCGTGCATTCATAGGGTTCGGTGCTCACCTCACAAACGACAGCCGACTGACCAGCACGCTTGAAGCGGACTGCCGCGACGCTTCCTTGTGGGTCGCTGGCTGTGACTGCCAGCGCTCGAAGCGAAGGGTTGATCGTGCTGCCTTCAAGCGGAGAAGAAAAGCTTCCAAGCGGCGGCGTGTTGTCGATGGTCACAGGTACGCTGATGTCAGTCTTGTTTCCTGCCATGTCCTCCACTGTTGCTTCAAATAGCGCTGCACCCTCTGCTGGTGTGCCAAGCGCTGAGCACGTGAACGGTGCAACCGTCACCGTGCAAAGGATGTTTCCCGCGGATTTGAACGTCACCTTGGCAATACTCGTTGTGACGTCACTCGCAGTGACCAGCAGCACGGCTCGCATAGGGTTGATGAATGCCGCCTGCGCGGGCGCGCTGAAGACTGCTACGGGCGCCGTGTTATCGACGGTGAATGCCACCTCTGCGCTCGCGAAGGTGCGCAAGGCGCTCGTCGTGAGCCGCGCAGACAGCCTGTGTTCACCATCACTAAGGGTGCGCGAGTCGAAGGTTGCAGTGAAGTCCCCAAGCGCGGACCGATCCGCGCTAGCGACGGTCGCGCCATCAATATCGAACGAGACGCGCTCGACCTCGGACGAGTCTGAGAGCACCGCGCGAACCGTGACGTCTCCACGCGCAGGGAGTGGACTTGCCACCTGCACACTGACGCCTACGTCTGCGCTTCCTTCAATGGTGACTGTCTTCGGTCCGTTTTGGGACGGACAGCCTGCAAAAACCAACGCGAGGATCGAGATGACGATGCGCATATTGCCGAGATCATAGCGTAAAACATCCACAGGTGCGTGCATTGAGGCCGATTCTGGAGAAGCTGTGGTTTCGTGTTTACTGAACGTTCGGGCTGGTGTCTTCGACATTTGAGACACCATGCCTGTGACTCGCAATAAGAGCGCACTCATCGTGAGCGTTGAACCCATGTCTGGCGACTTTGTGAACCCAGACTTCGGGGAGGCGGCGTTTCACCTAAAGACCCATTGTGTCTCGCAGCAGCTCGACGCAGCGGCACTGCTGAAAAAATACGCCTTCGACATCGTCATTCTCAACCTACATGGCACGACGTTTCCGTGGCGTGACTGGTATGCAGAGCTGCAGCGCCTTTACCCACGTATGGCCCGCGTCATTGTGTCTGACATGGGCGATCGCAGAACCCAGGCTGATGCTGTGGCGCTCGCGCATGTCTTCATTTCTCGCCGCGCCGCAAGACGCGCAGTGAGCGCTTCGCTTGCTCGCGTGATGGAGCTACAGGAGTTTCTGGCTGCGTCGCGTCTGTCTGGCTTGATGTCGAAGCTCGAGCAGCTGCCAACCAGCAAAAGTGTTTACAATCGCCTCGTCGCTGAGACCAACAGCGCCGATGCGACCGCGCTGTCTCTCTCTCGCATTGTCGAAACGGACGTGGCGCTCACCGGACGTGTTTTGCAGCTCATCAATTCGTCATTCTTCGGGCTCGGCAAAGCGGTGAGCTCGGTTCATCAGGCACTCGGCTATTTGGGCGTTTCCGCCATCCGCTTGCTCGCGATGATGATGCAAGTGCAAGCGCTGTTTCCCGAAGCGCCGCTAGATATGAATCGCTTCATGGAGATTCAGAAGCACGGCTTACTGGTAGGCCGTTTGGCCAAACGTTTGCTCACGCAGCGTGATGCGGCGGAGACGGCACTGAGCGCAGGTATTCTGCATGACATTGGTGGTTTGGCGCTTTTGCTCGGTGTGGGTCAGACACCGTCAGAATTGGGCCTGATTTCGAGCGCGCGGCACGCAGACATCGACAATTTGCAAGGGGTCGATCATGCGACACTCGGGGGGCACTTGGCCTACCTCTGGGGGCTTCCGGACAAAGTGAGCGAAGCGATTGCGTGGCATCACGCTCCATCGCGGGCTCCTTCACCCGAAATGGACGCGCTCGCTGCGGTACATATTGCTGACGCATTGGT
>JBIKMD010001089.1:0-2555 GCA_044359465.1 Myxococcota bacterium | reverse complement strand
GGTGTTCGCCGCAGAAAACGATCGCGCGCCGGATCTCGATGCGGCATTCATTCGGCGTATCGGTGTGGAAGATCGTATTGCGGGATGGCGCTCGCTCGCGATGGGACTCGCTGCGCCGGTAGGAAAGACTTCGCGTGTGACGGGTTTGGTGTCGCTAGCGAGCTGACACTCTCGTTCTACTTCGCCGCCATTTGCTTGCGTTCGAACACCAGCTCTTGCTGAGTGAGGTTGGTGAGCTTCTGCAGTGTCTCGCGATAGACAGGATAGTCCGCCACCTTGATACGCGTGCAGGTGCGCTGCAACTCGAGCGTCAATTTCACGCTTCGATCCTTCGCTTCGCTCGTGCGTTTGGCGGTGAAGCAAGCATGGGTGATAGTGAATGCTTCTGGCAAGTGCGCCACCCGGTAGCCGTCGGGCAGTGCAATGTCATAGCGATAGGTGACTGTGTTTGGAACGCCGAGCACGATCTCTGTCTTGCGTGTTGCCAGGGTGGCGGTTCTGAGCAGCGAGAGCTGCGCGGGGATCTTCATGCGCGTGCGCGTGCCTTCACGCGTGAGCGAGGTCGACACGTCGAGCGTCAGCTTGAGCTCTAGCGGCGCAATGATGTCATCATGGTTCTTCGGTTTGCTTTCTTTGAGTGAGGAGCCTGGGAACAGGTACGCGCCAATGCCTTCGATGGCTTTCTTGGCAACCTGCTCGTTGCGCAGCATCACGCGGAGCTGTGATGCGTTGGTTCCGCGCAGTGTCATGCTGTCAGTCGCTTCGGCCGCTGACTCGCTCGCGACTTTGATGACCAACGCATGGTCTTCGTAGTCCAAGTTCGCGGCTTGATAGGGAATGTCGAGGAAGCGATAGCCTTCGCCTTCTGCGTCGAGCACCAAGGACGTTGCGCCCTGGTCGTCCGAACGAAGATTGCCAATGTCGAGCCCCTCAGTGGTGGCGTCCATGAAAAAGCCTTCAGCGAACCCCGGTTGTTTTGGCACGTAGACAATGGCGTGATTGAACTGTTGATTCGGGATCGCCTTTTTCACCGCACCAACGTTCGTGGTGCGTAGAATAGCGAACTCCACAGTAATGCCGACCAGCTTTGCGAGCTTGATAATGAGGACCGACTTGTCTTTGCAGTCGCCGTAGCCTCTTTCGAGCACGACGGGGCACGCATGGGGACGTACGCCGGCGATCGTGGTTTCGTATTCTTGCTGATAGCGGATCTCCCTAGCAGCGAAGTGCAGGATGCGATCGAGCTTCTCTTGCGGCGTTTTTGCGTTTTCTGTGAGGCGTTTGGCGAGCGCTTCAATTTCAGGGCTCGAACGAAACGCCTCAACGAGCAGCGCGCGTTCCCAGCGCACGTATTCGTCCCAGCCTCGCACTGTGCTCACGTCTACGCTCGCGAGCACTTCGTCTTGCGGCGGCATGAACGGCTCATAGATCAATGCGGGCACATGCTCAGCGCTGAAGACGCGCACGTCGTGCCCATCGACCTTGGTTTGCATCTGCTTGACGTTACCGTTCACTTGCACGGAAAGCGGCACGCCTTCTGCCGTGATCAATGTCCACTTCGATTTTTCGTGTTGGCGGTGCACGCTTTCGAAGCGCCAAGCATAGGCAAAGTGGTTTGGGAGGAACGTTTGCGGCGGCGCGTACCAGGTGTACTGCAACACGACGATGGAGCCGACTTCGAGCTGGCGGAAACGAATGGAGTCGCCTTGTACGCTCGAGACCTCTTGCCGTTCGCCCCTTTTGTTTACGGAATAGGCACGCTGCAGTTTGGTGTTCCCTCCCGGGATCCCCATTTGTGTCAGCGCGTCTCGGCCCTGATCGTCCAAGGCTTTCGCAACGATGGACACATAGCGTTTGCTGCTGCCGTCACGTGCGACATCTGTGACTTCTTGGTCGAGCAGGAGGACCACATGCGCACCGGGTTCGATCTTGGTGTTCGCTGCCCCATTCACGGCCGCGTCGATGTCGTCCTCGCTCGGTACGAATTTTTCGGCAAACTCTTGGCCCTGCGGTTCGAGTAGGTCAACGCGTTCTCGCAGCGAGGTATTTTTTGGGTCTCGCGCCAGCGCCAGCTTGAACGCGTCTAGGGTGCTCGGCTTATTGTTTCGCTCGTCTTCTAGGTTGGCGAGGCGTTGGTAGGCCGTGGGCGAATCGGGATCACTCGCGATGACCTGTTTGAGCACGCGTACTGCGGCGTCCGGTTCTTCGCTGCGCCGATAGAGATCGGCGATCTGCAAGGCGTAGCCCATCGCCATGGGTTGGCGTTCTTGCATCGTTTCGAGCAACAAGATGGCGTCCGCGTACTCTTCGAAGCGGACGTGGCGATCGACGAGCTTTTGCCAGATCGCGTTTTCGCCAGGTAGCCATTTTAGGATGCGCTGTTGCAGCTCGAACGCGCGCTCTTGAAAGCCGCGGCGCGAAAGGGCTTCACTCAGCTCGCGTAGCGCGTAGTCGCTGTCCGGCCATTCATTCGCCACGCGCATTAGCACGCGCACGCCTTCGGGGGCCTGACCTCGGGCCTCTAGCAAATCGGCAAGCGTCATCCAGAGGAGGCG
>JBIKMD010000318.1:0-5738 GCA_044359465.1 Myxococcota bacterium | reverse complement strand
CGCAGCCGTGCCTCTGCGCGATCACCCTTTTGCAGCGCAATGTCACCCGCCAGCATGTACGCGATAGCGGTTAAATCAGGCGTCTTGAGAAGCTGATTCTCCTCAATGCTTTGTGGCGCGAGCAGCGCTTCAGCAGTTTTACCCTCGAGCTTCCAGGTCACGTCCCAAGGCTTTTTGGGGCACAAGGGCGCGCCGCGGCGAAGCAGTGGCTCTAAAGTGTGCAGCGCAAGGGGGCCCTTCTTGAGGAGCACGAGACTCGTTGCGACGCTCAGTCGCAACGACAGATCCGTGTCTGCCAGCTGCACAGCGCGCGTGAGATGCGTGACAGCGATCGCCTCCGCGGTCTTGCCTGCGTCTGGACCCGAAAGTTTGTCGAGCACATAAGCAAACGAGGTGCCTTTGTTCTGATGAGCCACCATTCGTGCAAACACGTGCCCCGCAACGAGCTCGGCGAACGCGTCGTTTTCCAGCTTCAAAAGTGTTCGGCTAATGCGAGCAGCAGCCTCGCCAATATCACCAGTGCGGTCGCGATAGAGCAGCGCACTGGCGTAACCAACTTGGCCAGGCGCGTACGCGGGATCGAGGAGTGAAGCTTTAGCGTAGGCCTCAACGGCCGCCTCGTGATGACGCGCAAGGTGGTGGAGGCGTCCGAGCAAGAGCCAAGCGTCGCGCATGTTCGGGTCCAGCTGCGTCGCGCGCTCTGCCGCCAAGATAGCCTGAGGAGAACGGCCGAGCTCCACCAGCGTGACCGCACGTTCGTAGTGTGCCCACGCCTCGAGCGGTGCAATAACGCTCGCATCGATGAGCAAATCGTACGCTCGCTCGAGCTCGTGGTTGTCGCGTTCGGCAATCGCGAGAAACACGATGGTTCTAACGTCATTTGGGGCGACCTTTTTGGCTCTTTCGTAGTGAGCACGCGCAGCGACGAGGTCCTTACGCACGCGCGCTTGGTGTCCTCGAATGAGCGGAATCTCCACGTCGTCTGGAAACTCACCCTCGACGCGGCTGAGGAGCTGGTCGGCCTTCTCTCCATCACCCGCCAAGAACTCTAGATAACCAAGCTGGCGCGTGGGCCACGACGCGCCTGCGCTAAGGCTAATCGCGCGTGTATAGGCATCTCTGGCTGTCTTGACGAAACGCTCGGCCAGATCGGGATCACTGGCCTTGACGAAGCTAACCATACTCGCCGGCTGACTCGCTGGATTGGATGCGGGACCAAGTGCGCTAGCGCGTGCGCGGGTCGCCATGTCGCCGAGTAACACGAGACCTTCGTAGAGTTTGGGATCGATCTCTAGTGCGCGTTCGAACGCTGCCACACTCGCAGCTTCCTCGTCGCGAAGACCAAGCATCACACCAATGAACATCTGCGCGCGCGCATCTTTGCGATCGAGCAGCGCGGCGCGCTCGTACCTAGCGAGCGCCTCTGCGTTTCGGCCCTTCAAACGCGCGCAATGTCCAAGCACCAAAGCAAGCGCGCCCTCTTGGGGATACGCAGCGCTTACCTCGGTGAGCGCTCGCTCCGACGCGTCATAGTCGCCAAGGTCGAAAAGCACGTAGCCAAGCTGACGCTTCGCCCACGCGGAGCGCGGATCATCTTCCAGCGCCTGCTGGTAAAGATCTCGCGCGATGGCAGGGCGTCCAAGTTTGCGCAGGAGATCGCCCAGGCTGATTTTTGCCCACGCACTGCGCGGATGCTGCCGCACGGCGCGTTCGTAAAGTGCCAGCGCTTCTTCGTTCTTCTTTTCGCTTTCGAGCACCGAGCCCAAACGGATCAGCGATCCCAAATGGTTCGGATTGCGGCCAAGCACGCGACGAAAACGCACGACCGCATCACGTTTGCGATTGGTCATGGCGAGGAGGTCGCCAAGCGTTGCCTCTAGCTCGTCGTCGCGCGGTGCAAGCAGCAATGCGCGCCCAAGCATTTTTTCGGCGCGTTTGAGATCCTGCAATTCAAAAAGCAAGAACGCGAGTTGGGTCAGCGCCCACACTTGTTTGGGGTCAATACGCAGCGCGGCTTCGTACTCACGGCGGGCCTGGTCTGTTCTTCCGTCTTTGCGCATGAGATTGCCAAGATGCACGCGTGCCAGCGTATCGCGCGTATCGATCCGCAGCGCATCGCGGTAACGCTTCTCTGCTTCTTTGAGCCGATTCATCCGCTCTAGCATGTTCCCGGCAAACACGTTGCCGCTGCTCTGCGACGGTGCGAGACGCACGACGGCTTCATACGCTTCGAGCGCGGACGCATCATTGCCGAGCGCGGCAAGCGTATGACCGAGTGTCATCGCCACGGTCCAATCAGCGGGGAGCACGGCACGCGCCCGCTGCAGATGCCCGAGTGCCCGTTGCGGCTCGCCACTGCGAAACGCTGCATACCCCGCCTGCCGCAACGCCAGCGGATGGGTCGGTTCCAACGCAAGTGCGCTCTCGAATGCACTTGCTGCGTCACCATAGCGCTGCAAGCGCAAATACACGTCTCCAAGATTCAACCGTGCGGGAAGCGACTTGGCGTCGAGCTCGGTCGCTGCCACGAGCGGCGCCACCGCATCACGCGGTCTCGCGAGCACGAGGTAAGCAATCCCAAGCTCGTGTTGTCCGGCAAAACTCTCAGGATGTGCCTTCACGAGCGTCTGCAAGTAGGCCGCAGCGCTCTGCGCATCTTTGCGTTTGTTGCAGATGGCAGCCAGATGGATCAACGCAATCTCATTCGTGGGATCTTGTTTGATCAGGCTTTTGAAAAGCTGTTCCGCTTCATCGAAACGGCCGAGCGCAAACGCGTCGCCCGCGCGCGTGAGAAGGTAGGACGTACGCCAAGCGGCGTTTTGCTCTGCCGGTGGAGGCTCCGCGGCAAACACCGCTGTTTGAGCAGTCGCCACCAGCGCGAAACAGAGAACGCGCGCAGCGCTGCCTCGCCGTGGAAGCCGCTGAGTCAACGGATGCAGCCTTCTGCCCAGTCCGCGTGAGGCACCTGTTACGACTCCCGAAGCGATGGGATGGGGTGGGCTTCGAGAAAGAGCCGACCCAAATCGAGCAGCGCTTTTCCCATGGCGAGGAACGAGAGTTTGGAGCCGTCTACGTCACGCCAGTAGTCGAGAGGCTCTTCCATGACGTCCTCGAGCTGGGTGAGTGCGGTATTGCGACCAAGGCGTCCGACCAGACGCCCAATGAGCTCGACATCGAACGCCCACCGCGAGTGAAATCGTTCGGCAAAGCTCGCCCGCAATGACTCGGTGACTTTGAACCACTTGGCACCGCACTGCGTGTCGTAAACGATGAGGTCCAGTGTGATCGCAGCAGCCGTTGCAAACACGCGCCCAAGATAGTGGCGACGCTTGCGTCTTTCGATGTGGCTACCGAGGCGCGCCCAACGTGAACCGAGCACCACCGCGCGACGCTTCTGCTCGAGCACGCGCAACAAGCGCACAATCTCATGCGGCGGCGTCGAAAAATCGGCATCAGCGTAGCCAACGACAGAGGCACCGAGCGCGATCGCCTTCAGACACCCAGCGCGAACGGCCTCACCTTTACCGGCATTTTTTTCGAGGGGAAGCACGGTGACCGAATCCGGATGTTTGGCAGCGATCGCGTTCAGGCGTTCTAGCGTCCGATCTTTCGAGCCGTCGTCAACGAATACAATGCCGAGCGATCCATCGCCGAGCAGCTCATCGACTTGTTTGAGGTCGAGCCGGGTTTCTTCGTTGTAACAAGGAATGACCAATATGGATGAACGCAGTGACGACATCTGAACTCATGTTTACCGTTCAATCGCTCAAGGTTCGCGTTTTTTGCGTTGAATAGACTCTAAAATGACGCTGCGCGACCCATCTGGCCGCAGGAGCCCAAGGCCTCGGCAAACCGCATTTTTGCACTCGTTGTCATAGATCTGCCACCAGATGACCCCGGCGCTCGGCCCAAGAAGCGAGGGAAGGCGGCTGAGCCACTCGCTCACCGGCTGGCGAAGCGGCTCTGCTAGCTCGTTTTCGGCTAATCCAATTTCTCCAAGATAGAACCGGGATTGAGGGCAAGCCACCGTACGTAGGCGGGTGATAGCGCTTTGCAGTGCACGCTCGCTCCGTTCGATGGCGTCCTTTCCACCGTCGTACAGCGGAGCAAAACACTCCCACGACGAGTACGAAACGAGATCGACACACACCGATTGAAGCACCCGCTCACCCACGTGATCACTCGCATCCGCGAGTAAGGCATTGAGCTCGAACGCATGATCAATGCGCACGCCGTCTTCACCGATCGCAGCGCGCGCGTCGGTCACTGCGCGTTGACGCTCAGCGATCCAGCGCTTCATCCCTTCGTTCGCAGCCGGGGTGGCACGTCGGCCTGGCTCAAAGCCACCACGGGCCGCAAAGTCGCCCTCCCAGTTCTGAATGACAAAACGTTTTCCTGTGCCGCGGTATGCAGTGAGCAAGTAGTCGGCAAGCTCGCGCAACTCGGCGTACTCGCTGGCAGCCTCGAGATCATCGAGGCCATCCATGAAACCGCCGTCGATGCCATTGGCAAACGTATACGTCGTGAGGACAAAGACAGACAGGTTGCGAGCAAAGAGGGCTTTGAAGGACGGCGTCTGCGCAAGCTCCGTCAGGTTCTTCGCCGCTGGCCACGCCTCGTCGCGATACTTCTCTGCAACGTTCGGCGTGAGATACACCTTCAGCGAACTAGCTCCGAGCGCCTCGGCAGCCTTAGCACCTGCAAGCAATGTCGCCGCACCTGCGGGATAGGCAGGCGCCGCATGCGTGACGGCAAAACCGAGTACCAACGGTGGGCGCACGCGAGTCGGCGCTGCACAGGCAATGAGGCTCAAAGCAATGAGTGATCGCGCGAACAACAACAGGAGCGTAGCACAAGGCGCGTGAACGTTCTTCTTCAGCGTGCCATCGCCGCCGCAAAAGCACGGCCGGCGACACTCATGGTTCCATCGGGCTGCACCAACCAGAAGCCACGGCAACCGATGCCAGGACCCGTGCATTCGTTGTCGAAGATCTGCCAGTACACGGCGCTGTCGATGCCGAGCCGCCCGGCGTCGTCTTGCAGCGAACGAAGCACTTCCGTGATCAACGCTTGCTGACCTGCAGACATTTCAGTTTCCGCAAAACCGAGCTCGCCCAGGTAGAAGAGCGAGTCTTTACGCATCGCTTGTTTGATGGCTTGCGTTGCACGCTCGAGTCTCTCCATCACTAACTTCGTGGACACACCTTCCGCTTGCATCGGCACCACGCTCTCCCATGCCGAGTAAGACACAGCGTCCACGCAGAGCGTTGGAAGCACCAGGTCGACCGTGCGGTCGTGCGCCCAGTCGCCGGTGACGTTGACCTCAAAGGCATTGAGTACGCTAACGCCCGACGCGCCAACATTCACGCGCGCATCAGAGACAGCTTGCTGACGCGCTTGCATCCACCGGCCGAGCTCGGGCGCGAGTGTCTTGAGGTTTGGCCGCGCTGCCCAATCCGATTCCCAGTTTTGCAGAATGAAGCGTTTGTTCGTTCCTGCATAACGCGAGAGCAAATACTCACTGAGCTCGCGAATTTCTTCGTACTCCGCACGATCTTCATCGTCACTAAAGCCGTTGGTGAAGCCGCCATCGTTGCCATTCGCAAACGAATAGGTGGTGATGACGAAGGTCGAAAAATCCATGTCGAACAAGCGCGCAAACGCGGGTGATTCGGCGAGCGCGCGCACCGAGTTGATGTCGCTCGGCCAAGCTTCGTTATACTTCTCGCGAAAGTTGG
>JBIKMD010000317.1:0-5739 GCA_044359465.1 Myxococcota bacterium | reverse complement strand
AGTAGGGCAACATGACGTCCACCACACGCGGATCCGTGGGCGTGGTGGCGTGATGGTCAAGGTAGATCTGCTTCACTCTAAAGTGCGTTGTACACGCGCAGACAGTGCTTTGTCATGCGCGAACACGCCGCGCATCGCCGTGGCATCGACGCGTGTCTGGCGACGCGGTGTACCTTGGTAGATCATACAGCCATGGCGCGTATCGAATCGCACTGCGACGCCTTTGGCTTGCAGCGTTGTCAGCAAGGTGTCCGCCACATCCGCAATGAGATCTTCGAGCAAGAGCAACCGGTGCGTGCGCGATTCTACAAGCTCCGCAATGCGCGAGAAGCCCGCAGTGTATCCGTCCGGCAAAAACGCAATGTGCGCGGTGATGTCATAGGGCAGCAAATGGTGCGGGCAAACCGAGTGCAGCTCGATGTCGCGCATGACGATCAGATCACGGGCTTTAGTGGGGCTCAGCTTACGAATGATGTCGCTGGGCTGACGATTGTAGCCATCGATCAAATGCTCGAGCCACATCTTCACGACGCGGCCGGGGGTCTTGTCGGTGTCTGGTGTAATGAGCTGCGCGGCTTCTAAGAACTCTGCGACCGCGCGTTCCATGCGGGCGACGTCGCGCAGTTTGGGTGCGCTACCGTTGCTCATGGCGGGCGAGCCCAATGGCGACGAGTTGCTCGTCGAACGCTGGCGGACAACGTCCGTATTTTTCCGCGAGCGCTTCATGGTGCCTTTGATAGGACGGGCATTTGACGCAGTGGAAGCCAGACCAATTCAGGCGTGCTGCAAAATTGAGGCAGCCTGCGTAAGACGCGCATTCGAGGAAGCGATGCTGCGCCACTTCCTCCAGCGAGAGCCGAATATGGGGCCGTGGCTGCGCACCACGCGGCACCAGAAACAGCGGTATGACAGCTACGTCGCCCATCGTCTTCACTAAAGATCGTAGCAGAAGAAAATTGGGCAACCGCTTTTTGTGCGAGTGAGATCATTATTTTTTGCTGCGATTCTCCGTACGATTTAGTGGCGCGTTCAAAGAAATGCGTCATGCCAGGCCCGTGTGAGATCGGCGGCATCTTCGTTGCGCACGCAGGCCACGATGCGATGCGATTCTATAGAAATACGTGTTGCTTTTTTTGCTGAGAGCACGGCGGCGTTCACCAGTTCGGCCTTGCTTCCAATCGCTTCGCCGACGAGTGAGACGACGCTTGCTTGGGAACAATTGGCACGGGCCGCTTGCAGTGCTGCTTGCAAGGCGCCCGCTTCGGGCACGTTTTCCAGATCCAGCGCAAACGCGATACGATCGCCAACACTCACGTAAGCTTCTGGTGTCGCTTTGTAGGTGCCAAGGATCGACCAGAGCTCTGCGTGCGAAAGGGACGCTTCAACGGCGAGCACATCCTTTTTCACGGCAACGCCTGCCACAACGCGCTTTTTGGTGGGGCTTGCCTCGACAATGGTGCCGCGGCCGTCTTCTAGGCCCGTCTTTTTGGCGTGGATTTTGATCCCCGCTTCACGCGCAAAACGCACAGCCTCTTGGTTGAGCACTTTGGCACCCGCGCCGGCGAAGGTCTCCATTTCGCGGTAGCTCATGGCTTCAATGCGCTGCGCGTTCGCCACAATACGTGGATCGGCAGAGAAGACGCCGTCGACATCGGAATAGATCTCGCACGCTTCCGCAGTGAGCGCCGCAGCCAGCGCAACGGCAGTGGTGTCAGAACCACCGCGTCCGAGTGTTGTGATCTCCTTACTGGTGCTCATGCCTTGATAGCCCGCAACAATGACGATTTTGTCGTCGTCGAGCGCGCGCCACAAACGGTCCGGTCGCACTTCTACAATCTTGGCCGCAAAGTGGTTGTCATCCGTGATGATGCCGCTTTGCGATCCCGTGAACGAGACTGCATGCTCACCAAGCTCGGCGATGGCCATGCATAACAGCGCCATGCTGATGCGCTCACCGCAAGTGAGCAGCATGTCGAGCTCACGCCGCGGCGGTTTCTGAGAGATCTTGCTGGCAAGCCCGAGCAGCTCGTCCGTCGTATCACCCATGGCCGAGACGACCACGACGAGCTTCACGCCTGTGCGCTTGCGTTTCACCACCAGCTCGGCCACTCGGCGCAGTTTTTCTGGTGTGGCGACACTACTTCCGCCGTATTTCTGAACGATGATGCTCATATCAAGCCGTGGCGGGGGCCGCGTTCAGGTGAAGCAGATCGATGCCGATGCGTTTGGCCACTTCGAAGATGCGCTCGTCGCGATAGAACTCGCCATACACCACGCGTACGAGGCCGCTGTTCGCAATGCTCTTGAAACAATTCCAGCATGGGCTTGCAGTGACGTAACAAGTGGCGCCGTCAATATTCACACCATGGCGCGCGGCGTGCAGAATGGCGTTTTGCTCGGCATGCACCGTGGCGACGCAGTGCCCATTTTCGATCATGCAACCTACGTCTTGGCAGTGCGGCATTCCACGCAGGCTGCCATTGTAACCAGTCGACAAAATGACTTTGTCGCGCACGATCACCGCGCCCACTGATTTGCGCGGACAGGTGGCGCGTGAGGCAACCACCTGCGCAATGTTCATGAAGTATTCGTCCCAGCTCGCTCGTGTCATTTTTTGTCCTGTATGGGGGCAATCAAGAGGTCGCCCAGGCGGGTGCCCTTGCCGCCACTGTCTTTCACTCGCTCCGCCTGAATGACCGCTGCGTTTTCTAGTTTTGTTCCTGCTGGGATCTTCACGCCATCCGCGACGACGCAACCGCTCAGCACGGCACCCTCACCAATCTCGGCGTTCTCCCAAATAACCGTTCGAGACACTTGGCCCGCCACTCGCGCGCTTGGGTCGACAAAACCCTCGCCGTGCAGATCGCGGTAGCGGCTCAGCGTGGAAAACTCGTTCCAGTGATCCTGCGCCAGCGCGACATGGATCCGTTTTCCGGCGGCTTGAATGCGCGGATACACGTCTTTGATTGTGTCTGAAAAACCAGGAGGAGGCAGAAAGTCGAAGAACGCGGGTGAGAGCACTTGAATGCCGGTGAACACGAACGGTTTGTCGATCCCCGAGGGATCCGGAACAAAGCCTTTCAGCGTTCCATCAGGCAGGAAGTCCACATGCGTGAACTTTTCGCGTTTCGCGTTTGGTACACACACCATAGTGACCGGGGCCGCCGAGGCGCGATGCGCTTTGATGACAGCGCTCAGGTCAATGGTTGTGACCACTTTAGCGTTCATGATCAGCACTTCTCGCCCGGCGAAGCGCTCGCGCAAATTCACGATCGCGCCCGCGGTACCGAGAATCTCTGGCTCGTGTACCAGCGTGAGTGACGCGCCCTCTAGCGCACGAATGGGTTCCACCGCCCGCTCGATGCTGGCTGGGAGGTGATGCGTGTTGACCACGAAGTCACGAATCCCGTGTGCGTGCATGTGTGTGGCAACGTGCGCGATGAGCGATTTTCCGCGGTACGGAAACGCTGGTTTAGCGCGCACATCAGAGAGAGGCCAAAGCCGCGTACCAAAGCCGGCGGCGAGCAAAAATCCTGTGATCATACCCTTTGTCGTGGTTGCATCGGGCTAGGAAGAAGGCAAGGCACTTGGCAGCCCCACCCAAAAAACCACTGCGCGGACGTCCTGGCGCCAAAAAACCGGGTCCGCAGCAGCCCATTCGGCCTCCGCCGCGGCCGCGTGATCCGCACGCGACCAAGCTGATAGACAAAGACGAGTGGGGCTACAACTTCGCGCAAGCGATCTGGAAGCTCGACCCGGGCGCTGAGCGCATGAAGCGAGCGCCGGAGGATCGTGAGCGCGAGCGCGTGAACGCGTTCTTGAAGCGTGTATACGCGCTCGATGCCAAACAGCTGACGGCAGGCTTCAGCGGCGAGTCGCTGTCTTGGGGGATGTTTCGCGAGGACAAAAAGACGCCCCGCCTGCTCCTTGCCGAGCACCTTCGCGCCGCATGCCTCAAAGCGCGCGGGAGTATGCTCGGCATTTTCCAAACGCATTTTCTCGCGCATAAATTCAACTTCTTGCAGACGCTGCGCCTCAAGTCGCCCGCACAAGGCTTCCCCCTCGAGCTCGAGGTGAAAAACGCCGTGATGCTCGAAGGCTACGAAGTGGGCTACGCGCTGCAGATCGACCGCGTGTTTTACCCGGTGTTTTCGCTTCCCAAAGCGACGCGTTTCGTTGAGCCACTGGTCGTCGCTGACGCTTATCGTTTGCTCGACGGCCGCGGCGAAAGCATGGTGCGCACGCCCAAAAAGAACGTGCTGCTCAGCATTGAAAGTGATCCCCACTCAGATCCCAAAGCGCCTTTCGAATGGAAAATCATGTTCGGTGGTGAAGGCTATACACTAAAGGAGCCCATTGGCCGTCAGCCGCAGTTCACCATGACAGATGCGAGTGGTGCGGTAGTCGCCTCTTTAGAGAGCAATTTGGCAATCGACGCGCGGGCGATCGACGTGACCTTACGAGTAGAGGTAGCGAGCGAGCCAAAGGCGTGGATTGGTTTGGCTAGCGTGTACCTAGACGCCTACACGCAGCGCGCGCAGGGCATTTTGGGCCGTGCGCGTGACGCCGCAGAAGCAAAAGAGAAGGCCCTCGCTGCCGAGGCCATTGAGCGTAAATGAGAGAGAAAGAACCGCGCTATTTCGAGCGCATGTCATCGCTGTCGAGGTCCTCGATTTGGCATTTCATGCGCAAATTTTACAATCGCCGCGGCATCACCGCGTGGACCGAAGGCACGGTGCCGAGCCAGGTGAGCAACCACTCGGGCATTGCGTATGCGTACGCAAAACTCGCTGCGGCGTGGCTCGACGACCTGGTGCAAGCGGGCGCCGTGCAGCGGGACCAAACGGTCTACGCGCTCGAGCTAGGTAGCGGAACTGGGCGTCTCGCCTACGGTTTTGCACGACACTACGAACGCATTCGCCAAGCCCTCAATCTGCCGCGCATTTGTTATGTGGTCAGTGATTTTACCGAGACCAATATCGATGCGCACCGGCGCAACCCGGGCTTTCGCCAACTCGTGGGCGAGGGCCTCATCGACTTCTGCACCTTCGATGCGCAATCGCCGAAAGTACCGTTTCTCGTTGAGTCGCGGCAGAAGCTCACGGACGCGCTCGCTGAGTCACCGCTGCTGGTGCTCGCGAATTACTTTTTCGACAGCCTTCCGCATGATTTTTTCCGCGTCCAAGGCGGCGTGTTGCAAGAAGGCTTCGTGAGCCTCAGCTCGGATGGCGGTGAGCCCGAGTATGATACGCGCGAGCAAATCAAAGACGTGAAGCTGCATTTCCATTATGCGCGCGCGGATCGGCCTCGTTACGATGAGCACACGCTCGAAGACTTGATTACTTTTTACAGCGAGCTCGACGATTGCACCGTGTTGTTTCCGATCCATGGGCTGCGCTGCCTCGATTCGCTGAATGCCATGGCGAAAGGGCGCTTGCTGCTGCTCACTGCGGACAAAGCCAGCGTTCATGTTGAAGAGCTCTCGGGCGATCGCGAGCCGTTCGTTGCGCACCACGGATCGTTCAGCGTCACCGCGAACTATCACGCGCTCACTGTCTACGCGAAGCAGCGTGACGCGAAGGTGTTCGTGCCGCCGCCGCGTGATGGGACGCTGACTTACTGCGTGCTGCGGTTTGATGATCGGGAGATTCCATCAACGCGTCTGTCGTTCGCGTACGACGAAACCATGCTCCAATCGAGCCCGACGGATCTGCACAATCTGTCGTGGCACATGCAGCA
>JBIKMD010000315.1:0-5741 GCA_044359465.1 Myxococcota bacterium | reverse complement strand
CGTGAATGATGCAAACCTCAGCACGCTGCAAAAACGCGCAGCGCTGCAGACCATCGCAAGTGTCATGGGGCACCGCGTGGATGGGGTGGCGCTGCGCTTCTCGGATGCGGCGTCGCGTTCATTGCTCACGCCGGCCGAAGCCGAAGCAGCAGCGGGGTTGCTCGCGTATCCAGGCATGCGGCCGGAGCTCCGTGCTTGGTTCATGTCCGAGTTTGCCACTGCTACGACACCTGAACGGATTGCCGAGATCGCAAGGCATCTCGCAAGCGAAGCCGTGGCGCTCCGCACGGCGCCCTCAGCGCCGGGCACTGTAGCAACTCGCGCTGCTGCTGCTGCGCCAGAGGGTCTCGGCGTGCGTCCCGCGCCTACGCTCGGGTCGATGCCTCTTGGGTCGATCCTCCCGACCAAAAAGAACGCACACGCTGATGCTGTTGCAGACTTGGAACGCGCGCGGGCCGACTTGGGCTTGGCGACGACGAAGGATGCGCGCAGCGAAGCGGAGGCTCGCATTCAAGAAGCCGAGCTCGTCATTGGCCTCAGCAGCAAACCAGGCGGCGGTGTTGATAGCGCCGTTCGCATCACACGTTACGGAGAAGAGTTCTGGACGATCAATGACGGGAACGGGCAAAACGTCACCCGCGCCAAGAGCGCCGTTCTGCCGACGGACATGGTGCTACAAGGTGACGGCACCTTTGCGCTCGCGAGCACGGTGACGCCTGGTGTGGCTCCAGGGGTACGAACCGCAGCGGAAGTCGATGTGCAAACGCAGTATGCATTGTTTGAAGCCACGAACGGCGATGGTGGCGATAAAATCAAGCAGTACGACCTGCGTATTGGACCAAACCGTCCGGGCAACATGTTCGACATGCCGGTGGTACTGGTCGGTCCTCACATTAACGCAGACACCCAAGCGAAGCTCGCAGCGCGAGGCGTGATTGTGGTTAGAAACATCGCCGAAGCCGTGGCACTGCACAACGCGCTTCGCCAGCGGGCTGCCGGACGGGCAAACGGCGCAAAAGAAACAGCGCCGACGGAGCTTGCGCCGCTACCTACCGACGCGAACAAGATCCTCTTTGCAAACGCCAAACCAACGATCGACAAAGCACGCACCTTGACCAAGGATCTGACGCTACAAGCACTGGATCCGGTCCATTACGCGTACTTGGAAGCCAAATACGCCGGTGATCCCAAACAGCTCGCGGTTGCAAGCGCAGGCGCCGTTGTTGAGCTGCTCAAGATTCACTTTGGAAAAGCGGCAGTCAGCGGGCAAGGAAAAGCACTCATAGAAGCACTCGAAAAAACATCTAGCCCCGCTCAGCGCGCCGAGCTGGTGAACGCGATCATGCAAGCCCACACACGTGGACAAGTCGAAGCGACGTTGGCCCGGTGGCGTGCGCCAAGAGAAGCCGCTGCTTTTGGCGGACCGCCGAGCGAGACGCCAACGCTACCAGCGCCGCCGACGCGAAGCGCGCCGCCCGTGGCGAAGGCCCCCGCGCCTACGCGAGAGCTCGTTGATCGTGTGCCCAAAGAGCTGCGTGTGGACTTTCTGAGCGCATGGGAGCTCGCGGGCGCCAATCACCCAGTGCTCGAATCCGCTGCGCGTGCGCCAAGCAAAGAAGCTCTCAAACTGATCGTCGAAGCCTACCGCGACACACCCGAGTCGCATCTGAGCGGGTTGAATGCGCTCATTGCGCTCCAAGCCGCGGGACTCAAAAAAGGCGCAGTCCCGGTGCTTGCAGAGCTTCGCACCTTCGTCGACGCGATCCCGGGTTTTGTCGATGCCAAAGCGCACGCGCTTTTCATGGGACCACTGCTTGCCGCAGGACGCGACCCGACTCGCGTGAGCGAGTACAAAGAGCGGCTCAAAATCTTGGACGGGTTGCGCGGACCTCGGCCCCTAGAGACCGTGACCGCGTTGTCAGGCATCTACGCGGCTAAAGCGGGGCATCCACGCGAAGCGCTGATTTCTCCCAAATTGATCAAGCTTCTGACTGATGCTGCTTCTGTACCTCGCTCGGCGGAACCTGGCGCGTTACCTCTCATGGCGCCGCACGAGGCCGTGCGAGTCACCGAAACCTTGCTCTCGTTAGACAAGCTACAAATGACGACCTTCTTCGAAGCGTGCAAAGGAAAGACACCCGAGCAGGTGACGCTCTTGCTGAAGACGCTCGCCGCGCGTTTACATAAATTGCTCGACAAGAGCGAATTACCGGACGGGCTTTTCGTGTGTGACCGCGCCATGGGCGAGATCATGGAATACGCCTCGTGGGTTGGTACGCAATCGCACGAGCAACTGACGGCTGGCAGTCACATCGCTGGTCACAAGGCCGAAGTCGTAGACATCAAGGATGCGACCGGGAAGGTGATCGACCGCCGCACCGTGCTAGTCGATGGCAGCGGCAAACAAGTCTACGGCACCTCCTGCGCAGCGACCACCGCGATCATGGCGGCCGCCGAGCATGATCCATACATCGCCTTCCTCTTTCGAAAAGATCCGGCGAAGATGTTCGATGCGCAACGCGCGCTCATGTACAAAGAGGGCGCTGCCTTTGATCGCGATCCGGCGTTCGTGCCCATCCAGTATGCGCTCGCAAAAGAAATCATCGAGGCGCAAGCCGCGTTGATTGATACGACGCTTTTTGACGGCAAGACCTTGTCTCCCGCGCAGCAGCTTGCCCTAAAACAGTGGCAAACGAAGCGCCACAATCCAGACCTTATCACGCCCGGTTCCGATGCCGCCAAAGCGATGCATGAGCTCAGCAAGCTCTACCAAACGCTCACGCCAGAACAAAAGAAGGTACTTGCAAGTGAAGGCGTAACGGACGCGCGTCAATTCTTGGAAACGCTCGCGCTGCGCGACGCTGGTCGCGAGGCAACCGGAACGTTGCTAGGGAATCAAATGAGAAGCGCGGAAGGCAGAACAGGTGCGCGCTACGAGCCGATGGCGGTGCGTCCGAACGCGCTCGATTTGACCAAGCCTGAAGGGATTACGCGTCTTGCAAACGCAGCGCGCGAGTTCGGTCACGTTCCCATCAGCGTCTCGTGGGGAACGGATTTGGGCCATGCCATGCTGCTCAAGGGCCCGGTCGACGTTGCGCTGCCTGGAGAGAAGCCAAAGTCGTGCTTCTTGATCGCGGATCCTGCAACCGGAAAAGCGGTCGCCGTGCCGGCGGAGGATATTGGCAGGCCAGACGTGGTGCGCGGACTCGGAATTGGTGAAGGACAAATCGATTACGTCTACCTCCCTGAACGTATTGACCTAGACGATGGCAAGGCACGTCCGTCCTTGTTTGACGCGCGTCAGCCGTTGACTGTGTTGCCGCTTGGCCGACGCACGGTGGATGCAAGCGAGACCCCCTTCGAACACTTGGATGACAGGCCTACTTTGCCATCACCAGCTGGTCCTGACGCTGTGGCTGGGTTTGGAGGACCGCCTCCAGGCAAGGCTTCCAGTGAGCAGCTCAAAGTCACTGCGGCAACGTTCGCCAAACGGGTGCCGGAGGCGGAGCGCGCCGCATTCACTGAGACTGCGATCAAGCTAGAAACCTGGGTTCGCGAGCGCATGCAAAGCGCAACTGCGCTCGAGACCAAAACGTTCGAGACATTGTATTCCGATTTGCTGGGAACCTTGATCGGGTTGCCTGCAAAAGATCGCGCGCGCGCACTGCAGCTCGGGTTGGCAATGGCAGACGTCATCGCTTTGAAAGATGCCACGCGGGTCCGCCAATCGGTGATGCTGTACTCGCGCGTGATTGCGCTCGACCCATCGCATGCTGCCGGTTTCGAAGCCTATTTGACGTTGCAGAAAGAAGTCAGAGTCGCCGGAGGAGAGGGGCTAAGGCTCGCGGTGCTCTCTGGCCGCGCTGGCTCTAAGGCATTCGTTGAACGTTTTGCACAGCTTCCTCGTCCACTGCAGACCGAGGCGGGCAAAGCGCTAGAGGCCATTTTCATCACCTCGAATCATGTTCAGTCGACGATCGATCTGTCCGCCAAAACGCGCGCTGGGCATCCGCACACAGCGGCCGAGATCGCACGTGAACAGGCGGCCGCCTCAGCACGCGCGGACTTCGAGCTGAACCTGGTGACGTTGCTCGGCAAACAGCTCGACAGCGGTGCTCTGAGTGTACCCTTTACGAGCGTGCTTGATCTGCGCGCTGCCATGAGCGCCATCGCTGCTTCCAATGCCATGACCGGCGATCACGCGGCGGCAAAGAAGTTATTCTTTGGCCCGCCGGCGAAAAGCGCAGCAGAGATCGAGGTGTTGTGTCGCTTGATCTCGCAGCAGATGTACCTTGGGAAGCCCTACGACTTGTCAGTCGTCGTGCGCTATTTCGAACAAGCAAAGGCGCAGGGGCTTACAAAACCAGGCGCCTCTGCCGAGAAGCTCAAAGCGTTCGTTGAAGCCGAGACGCTGACCTTCGAGAGCACACCGGCTGTGAGCAAAGACGCGGCCAAATACATCACCGACCCCAAGACCAAGCAGCAGCTGGAGATCGATAGCCCGGCGGGCGCCAAGGTTGCCAAAGCAGTGCTCGAAGCACAGATCAACGCTACCACTGGTTCGCAATTTTCTGCTGAGCTGAGAGAGCAGGTCAAAGAGTTCTTCGGGCAACACGTCGGACGTGCGGCCTTCGAGAACATGCTGTGTCCAACGGTGCCGGGTTACACGGTCGAGGTCACCGGGCTAACCGCGTCGTCTTCTGCGTTTTCCATCTCCGCGGTCATTCGAGATGCGAATGGAAGAGCGGTCGGCATTATCAATCGTAGTGCGCTAAAAGAGCACGGCGCGCATGGCGACAAGGTCGTGTGGATCAATGACTCCTTGCACTTGGACCAAGACCAACATTCGGCGGGTATGGCGAAAGGTATCTACGCGAAGACGGAAGCGTTTTTGAGCATCGTGGCGCCAGGTGCTGATACTGAAATTCGCCTGCGCGCCAATCTGACTGTTGGCAAATACGCTTGGGCTCGTATGGGCTACCAATTCGCGGATGCCGCGCAGCATGATTTGGTTCGCGAAGACTTCATGCATCTGGTCGACAAGCATTTGGCGGCTTATCCCGACGCTGTGAAAGATCGTGTGCGCAAAGCGATTGCACTGTGTGAAACGCCTCAAGATTTTGCCTCGCTCACCTTCGTGGATGACAAGGGAAAAGAGATTTTGATCACTGTCCCGAACTCGGGCGAAGCGAAGATCGAAAACACGCCGGTTGGCAAAGCGTTCTTCTTGGACATGCCTTCCGGTGGTTGGGATGCGGTAAAATATCCGAACGCCTCGGCCAAGAAGGACTCAAAAAAGCTGAGGAGGTGAGTACAGATGAAGTCGATGCCGCCTGGTAAAGAGGATTTTTACAACCTTTCGAAGGACCCGACCTCGCTCGAAGGGCTCGACGCGCGCACAGGGCACGACGCCAGTTTTCACTCGAAGTTCATGGAGGAAGACGCGGGCAAACGCGAAACAATCCTTGAAAGCGAGATCCGCGAGCGCAATCCCAAACTCTACAAGCTCCTCAAGGCCGAGCTCGCTCGTAAGAAGTAGTCTCGGGCATTTGCCGGTCGGCTTAGCCAACTTGGTCTTTGAGCAGCCGATACTGCCTTGTGCGTCCATTCATCCTGTTCATCTTTTTGGTCTCTTGCGCAGCCCCGGCAGCACGTCCCAATAGCCGCGAAGTCGAGCAGGAAGAGGCCCGCCGCGTCGTCGCGGAGCCAGAGGCGGCAGCGCCGGCGTCAACCGAGCCTGA
>JBIKMD010000316.1:0-5741 GCA_044359465.1 Myxococcota bacterium | reverse complement strand
ATGCTCAAAGAGAGTCGCGAGCTCATGTATATGGATTGGGTGAGTGGCTGGGGCCTCGACGGCGCAGGCGAGCGCGGCGACCTCAACGTGGAGCTTTGGGTGAAAAAACCTACGTTCTGAGACCAGTCACTTTGCGGTTTCCACTGCAAATGGCGTGCGTTTTGGCACTTTCTCCACAGCCCAAAGCTTGATCAAAAACAACGGTCCCTTTGGACACTTCAGGGTGTAGCGGTGTGACCCCGCGGCCACTTGCGTGGCAAAGGGAATGTGCGCTCCGGTGTTGGCGGCCTTCCCTTTCTCGGTGTCGAACGCTTCGAGTGCGGACAGGTCCATGAGCTTGTGGTCGCGCCAAATGTAGAAGTTCGGCTTTTTGCCGCGCATGCCCACGTCGCTCCAGATCTCGACGTACACGAGCGCAGGGCCTTGGACAGTAAAAAACAGCGGTGTTTTTCCATCGCAGCGGTAGCCGGGATGCTCCACATCGTAGAGGTCTTGGTTGACGCCGCCTTCGACGTCAATGTGGCCGGCTTCCACACCCGCTACGCTCAGGAGCGCAAGAAGAAGAATCGTTGCCATCGCGACGGGTGCATAAAGCAGAACGTCCAGCGCTTGTCGATCAAAGAGTGAGCTTATATGGGAGCAGCCATGCCTTTCGATCCCAACGCAGCCGCGAGCGAAGACAGCGGTATTTTTGGTCTTCCCACCACTGAAGCTGAAGCCAAAGTGGTCCTCATTCCCGTTCCCTTTGATGCGACAACGTCATACCGCGCGGGCACGGCTAAGGGTCCGGCGGCGATTTTCGAAGCGTCAAAACAAGTCGATCTCTTCGATCTGGAAACCGGCAAACCCTATGAGGCCGGGATCTACATGCTCCCCGAACGGCGGCAGATCCAAGAGTGGAACAAAGTCGCGCGCAGCCACGCGGAAAAAGTGATCGAGGCAGGCGGCCTCCAGGACGAGCGGCCCGATTTGGCGCTCGCGGCTATCGAGACCAATAAATACTCCGAGCTGGTCAATGAAGCAGTGTACGAAGAAACGAAGCGCTTACTCAAAGCCGGCAAGCTCGTCGGGGTGGTTGGCGGCGATCACAGCACCCCCTTCGGCGCGATCAAGGCCGTGGCAGAAGCGCATGGAGCCATTGGGGTGCTCCACCTCGACGCACACGCGGATCTCCGTTTCGCGTACGAAGGCTTCACCTGGTCGCATGCGTCCATCATGCACAATGTGGCCGAACGCATTCCGCAGGTGACGAAGCTCGTGCAGGTGGGCATCCGTGATTTTGGCGAACAAGAGTATGATTATATTCAAACGAGCGGAGGCCGTATCACTACCTTCTTCGATGCGCAGCTCAAAGCAGCGCTCGATGAAGGCAAATCGTGGCGTGCGCAGTGCCGAGAGATCGCCGAGACCTTGCCGCAAAAAGTATTTCTCTCTTTCGACATAGACGGTCTCGAGCCCGCGCTGTGCCCAAACACGGGCACACCCGTGCCGGGCGGTTTGCGTTTCCATGAGGCGGTAGCGCTGCTGCGTGCCGTAGTCGAAGCCAAGAAGACCATCGTCGGCTTTGACCTCAATGAAGTGGCCCCATCTTCTGGCGACGATGAGTGGGATGCCAACGTGGGCGCCCGCCTGCTCTACAAGATGATTGGCTTCGCCCTGAAATGACTGAGCTGAAGAAGGTCCTTGGGCCGATTCACATCTGGGCCATCGCCGTGGGCCTCGTCATCAGCGGCGACTATTTTGGGTGGAACTACGGGCTCAAACAAGGCGGCCCACTCGGCATGATCATCGCCACGCTGCTGGTGACGCTCATGTACGTGTGTTTCATCTTTAGCTACACCGAGCTCTCTGCGGCGATTCCGCATGCTGGCGGCCCATTTGCCTATGCTCGGCGGGCGTTCGGCGATCGGATGGGCTTCATTGCCGGCTTTTGTACCTTAGTCGAGTTCCTCTTCGCACCACCTGCCATCGCGCGCGCGATTGGCTCGTACGTGAATTTTCGTGTGCCCTCACTTGGTGTGACCAGCGTTGCACTTGGTGCGTTCGTCGTCTTTTGTTTGATCAACGCGCTTGGTGTGACGCTCGCAGCCACCTTCGAGCTGATCGTTACGGCGGCGGCGGCGTTCGAGCTCTTTCTCTTCTTCTTTTTGACCACGCCGCACGTGGAGCTCTCGCGCATCACCAGTGTTCCCTTTGGCGCGCTCGGCGTCTTTGCAGCCATTCCTTTTGCCATTTGGTTCTATCTCGGCATGGAAGGCGTCGCCATGAGCGCCGAAGAAGTCCGCAACCCCAAACGCGATATTCCGCGAGGTTACGTGGCTGGGATTCTGACCTTGGTCGTGCTCGCACTAGGGACTCTCATCTGCACGACGGGCGTTCTGCCACTCGATCAACTCGTCTTTGACGACTCACCGTTACCAAGAACGCTTGCAGCCGTGCTGTCTAAAGACCATCCCATGACGCACTTGATGGTCTATCTCGGACTCTTCGGTTTGATCGCGTCGTTCCACGGCATCATCATGGGTTGCTCGCGGCAAGTGTTCGCCTTGGCACGCGAAGGCTACCTGCCACGCGCCATTGGAGCACTCCATCCCAAGCTCAAGACGCCCGTGTGGGCCGTGGTGATGAGCGGCGTCATTGGCAGCCTTTTGGTTTTGACAGAAAAAACCGACGACCTTATCTCGATCGCCGTGCTTGGCGCGATTGGGGTCTACATTGTCTCTATGGTGTCCATGCTGGCCTTGCGACGCAGAGAGCCGGGCTTGGAACGCCCCTTTCGCGCGCCGTTTTACCCTGTGTTTCCCGTCATTGCGCTCGCACTTGCCGTCGTCTGTTTGCTCGCAGCAGTCTATGGTTCGCCCTGGTATGTGACCACTGCCTTCGCCGCACTGTTCGTCTTCGCGTTCGCGGTTTGGACAGCACGTAGCGCTTCGCGTTAGGGGTAAAGGATGCTGCGTCTGCTGCCCATTGTCTGCGCGCTTATCGCTTTTGTTCCAGCCGCTTGTGAGCGTCAGGCGGAGCCGCCTCCGGTGGTAAAGCCGCCGGATCCAGAGCTCACATTGACTAAAAAAGTGCTCGAAGCCGGCGTGTGTGAAACGCGTATGCGCCTCTCGTTCTCACTGAAGAACAAGCGCCAAGAAGCCCTGCGTATCGCTCGCTGGGAAGCTACAGTACAGCTGAACGACAAAGAGCCGGTGGTCCAAGAAAAGTCGCTCGAGCTCAAGCTCAACAGCCAAGATGAAGCCACCTTTGATGTGCCACTCGCCATCGACCGAGGCTGCGGCAATCACGTCAAACCAGACGCGCAAAACGTACAACCGGTCGACACCGTGAAGATCAAAGGGCAAGTCTTCGCGACGGGCATCGACGACGTGATCTTCGAGTTCGAAGAGGCGTTCGAGCTACAGAGCCCGAAAGCGCCAGAGCTGGTCGCTGATCTCAAAGGCCAAAAATACGATTTCGGCCGCGTCGACATGTTCCTGGTGCTCACCTTGAGCAATCCAAACGGCTTTGCACTGCTGGTAGAGAACGTGACCTACAAGCTCAAAATGGGCGGTGAGATCGTCGCGCAAGGAGAAGTCCTCACCACCGAACGCGTCAAAGACAACTCGCGTTCCCGCATCGAGCTGCCGATTAGCTTAGAGCCCAAAGGCGCCATCACGCAGGAGCTGATGAAGAAGGGCAAGATCGACTACGGGGTTGAAGCGACCATCTTCGTCGCCGGCTCCGAGCAACCGTATTCCAAGTCGGGTACCTTCTCTTTCTAAATGCTGACGCTGACACTCATCGCGCTGCTCACGCACGCGAAAACCGACATTGCCTTGCTGCATCGGCCGCCAAAAAGCGTGCCCGCCGGCAAAGTGTTTTTGGTGCAAGGCCAAATGCAGGGCGCGAGCGAGGTTGAGCATGCCGAGATTCGCTACCGCCGTAAAGCGGATGGGCCCTTTGAGAAAGTCGAGCTCGAGCTCAAAGAAGGCGAAGAATACGAAGGGCTGATTCCCGCCGAAGCATTGGCCGAGGGGTTCATTGAATACTACGTGCTTGCGTTCGACTTCCTCGGCAAATCACGTGAAGTTTACGCCACGGCCAAACGTCCGCAACGCGTCTTGGTCGAAGCCAAGACATCGGATCCTGTCATCGCACCACCGCCGCCTACGGTGGTCTCGGCAGCAACCGGCCCCGTAGCACCTAGCGCCGCCGTAGTTGCGCCGCTACCAGCCACCTTGGACGACACACCAGAGCAAGAGAAATACCACTTCAGCGCGAACGACATCCTTGGCCTTGGCGTGTTGACGCTCGCCGATTTGCTCGAGCGCGTACATGAGCTTTCGGTCTCGCGCGGTATCGATGGGCGCTACCACGTCGCACGCGCAGGGATGCGTGATGATGCGGGTGTGCTCATCACGCTCGATGGCCAACCGCTCAACTCGCTGGTCAGCGGCTCGCAAGATCTCCGCATCCCACTTCAAATGATGGAGGAGGTAAACATCACTTTGGCGAGCGCTAGCGCCACCTCGCTGCAAGGCACGCTAGCAACCATCGCGCTAAAGTCGCGCCGTACGCAAGCGACTCTGCGCGTCGTTGGCGGCGGTTATCTGAGCCACACGACGTCCGAACCATCAAAGACGATTGGCACCTACGACGGCGGCGTCGCAGGCGGCGGAGGCACTGACAAGATTCAAGTCTTCGCCCGCGCGTATGGCCATTTCTCCGGAGGTGCCCAGCTCAATGTGCTGCAAGATGCCCTATCGAATACGGGGCCTTCGCTCACACCGGGCACCACTGCAGATCGCGCCCTGCGCGTGCAGGGCGGTCTGACGTTCGAACTGAAGCTAGCCAAAGAGCACAAGCTAGTGGTCGACGCAGACTACTTCCGTCTCGATCATGGTGGTTATGTTGGCACTTACGACATTTATGGGCCAGCGGGTACGCGCGAGACCAATCAGGCGCGCTTGCAAGTGGCCGCGGTCGGTTCCTTTGGCGTCGTTGAGTACCGAGGCGCTGTTGGCTACCGGCTCTTCCTCGGTGCGTTCTCATCGCAGATCGTGCCACCAGACTTCAGCACGACCGATCGTAACGGCGACATGCAACCAGAAGTGTTCGAGAGAGGCGTCACGGATCGCCTGCGCTTCGTCGAGCATGCGATCGACATCGATGCCGGCGTCAGCGCCAAACTCGGTGACTATCAACGCATCGGCGCCCGCTTCGTCCTCGCGCAGCATCTCGCCAGCGGCACCGCGTTCGAACGCAGCGCAACGCTCGCTGGCGTTCCAGCAGTGCTAGGCGTGAACGATCTCCCGCAACCTACCGGCGATTCCTTGCTGCGCACGCAAGTCATGCTCGGCATCAACGACCTCATCACGCCTGTCAAATGGCTTGTTTTGGACGTGGGCGTCCGCTTCACCATGATGACAGACATTGGCATCATCATGCCTGACGTCAGCTCCCTAGTGACGCCAGCTGGAAGCATCACCTTCAAACCGCACGACAACATAGACCTCCGGTTATCCTACGACACCACGGTCCGAGCCCCCACCCTGCAAGAACGCGCCGCGCCTCCTCCGTATGATGGCCACGGCTACTTCTCGAATTTGTCCTTGCGCTATTCAGCCGCTCGCACCGCGGCCTTCGATGCCATTTATTCGGGTCACACGGACACTTTCCGCTACCGCGCCGAGTTGCGTGCCCACTACACGGGCGCCGCCGGCAGCATCGTGCCGATTGATCAAACAGGTGCAGGC
>JBIKMD010001126.1:0-5753 GCA_044359465.1 Myxococcota bacterium | reverse complement strand
CTACGGCATCGAACGGGCAGGCGCGCACGACCTGAGTGCATTTATGACCCGCTTCCCGCAACTTGATCTTCGCGGACCGGTGATACTTCCGGTCGATGAACCTTGCGACGACGCCACTGTCATCGCCGTCCTTAAAGACTTCGTCTCGATGTTTGGAGTGCGCGAGATCGCAACGACGACCGCATTCCGGAAACGCAACGCGACTCTATCAACCCTGCATAAGCATAGTGGAAATCAAATGCTACTTCTCCAATCTATCGAAGAGGAGGCGATGCGACCGTCCTCCTACAGACTTCCGCGGATCTCGCTCTGGACCGATCATTCCGGCACCCGTGCTCCAGACCATCTTTTTACAATTCAGCGTCCGATGCACGTCATTATCGTGCGTGAATCGACGCCTGATCCGTGTGCTACCGGGCGCCGGATCGCCGATACCGGATTGAACGTATTGAGGGGCGATCAGTTCAAGATAGGAGCACGCTCGTGACCATTCTTAACCGCACGAATGACGGCCTTTTCAATGTGCTGATCATTCTGGTGCGTGCGTTGGTCCGTTTTGGACCGCAGACTCGGGATCAGATCATCCTCACCTGCGGCGGGGAGTATTTTACAGAAGAGAACAACCAACTGGCCCAAACGCTCACCCGGTGGACGCAACTGGGCTTGTTCGGCATCGAAGATGGCAAGGTGGTCATTTCACAGTCACACATGTCGCAACTTGGAAAGACAGCAGATGAGGCTGAGTCGCGACTTCCAAACCTGGTCAGATTAATCGCGCTATCAAAAGACAATAACGAGCGATTCTGGGATAACGACGGCGCAAAATGCGCAGATCTATCGCGTGGGTTGGCGTGGATGCTCGCGCAGGACGTCTATCGGATCGATGGCAATACTAAGAGTCTGTTGGATCTAGAGTCGAGGCAACTCAAGGATAGTGGAGAGCAAAAGATTTTTCAGAATGAACGCGATTTACCGGCGTTGAGAGAGTGGATGCTCTACCTGGGGTTTGCGTGCGATGGTGCGCAATGGGTTGTCGATCCCACTAATGCCTTGCGTGATGCGCTTCCAGAGATCTTCTCCTCGGGCCGTGAGTTGTCCGGCCCAGCGTTCGTCGAACGCGCAGCGTCAATATTGCCAGTGCTGGATGGCGGGGCTTACAGAATCCAGGTCGAGGCGGCGTTGAAAGAGAGTGAATGGACGCGGCCACGTCCTGGACTATTGTCATCCTCGCTTTCGCGAGCCATACTTCGGCTCGACCGGGAGGATGCAATAACGCTAGCCAATCGCAGCGATACCGAAGGAGTGGTAACGCTGACTGGGACTAATATGCGCACTTTGCGCGAGGTTTCGCATGTCGCACTTGCACTGAATAGAAAGGGAAACTGATGATCGAGCAATATTGGCCAGAATCAGATCAGGTAAATGCCTGCATCAAGAACGAGGCGGAGACCGCCGACGTTTCTGTGTTGCTGGCGGTCCATCAGCCCCTACAGCTCTTGACGCGTAATGCCGGCACCAACATCGAATCGATTGCTTCCGAGCAGCAACTATTAGATGCTTTCCTTTCCGACGATGTGCCGGGTGGCTATCTTCTCTTCCCGATCACCGGACCGTCCGGGAGCGGCAAGTCGCACATCATCCGCTGGCTCGATGCGCAACTGCAACGATCTTCCAAGCGCGAGCGTCTCCACATTATCCGCATTCCAAAAAGTGCCAGCTTACGCAAGGTGGTCGAACTCATCCTTGAGCCCTTGGCGGGCGACCAGCGATTCGAGAAGTCACGTGCCGACCTCACCCGCGCGGTGGCTGAGATTGACAAGCGCAAAGCAGTTGTGTTATTTCGCGCTCAAATCGAAAATGCCCTAACGAGTCGCGCCGAGGCGATGCGGATCGAAGCGCGCGAACACAAAGAGCGTGCGGCGGAACTGCGCCCGTTGATCGGCCATGCTCAGGATCTGCCTAAGTTGTTCGGGGACGCAGCGCTCAAGGATCATTTTGATGAGAAAGTGCTATCTCGCGTGGTTGCCCGAGCGCTACAAGGTCGTGAGGATGGCAAGGAGGGCGATGAGACGCAATCCCAGTTCTTTGCTGAAGACCTGATACTTCCGCCCGACGTTGAACTCAACAATGCCGCGCACTCGGTTAGAACCTATTATCAGACTGCGCTTGCTGTATCGTCGGATCCACGGCGTCTGCAGGGCGCGGTCGATCTGCTTAATGGAATCGTCGACACCGCAATCGGCAATGTTTTTCAACTCGAGCAGAGTACGGGAGGGATTACCCTGCAGGAGATCATCCTGGGGGTCCGTGAGATCCTTTTGAAGGACGACATGGACCTCGTCCTGCTGATCGAGGATTTCGCAGCCCTCTCGGGAATTCAGGATGTCTTGCTCAAGGTCTGCATCCAGGAGGGAAATTATAATGGTAAAAAGGTCCGCGCGACGATGCGTACCGCGCTTGCGCTCACCGATGGCTATCTGTCGTCTCGCGACACCATTCTCACCCGAGCGCAGCGCGTTTGGGTAATCGGTAATCGGCAGCAGGGTGATGATGAGATCACGACGGCCGTCGTCGATATGGTTGGTTCCTATCTAAATGCCGCGCGGTGGGGTGAAAACGGATTGCGCGATCGCTTCGAACGGCGCGGTGCTAGTGAGAGCCTGACCGACTGGCTTCCGGCATGGGTTGACGATGAGCAGACCGATGATGAGCGCGAGGCGCTCAATGCGTTCGGCTATTCAAGTCGGGGTCACGCGCTATTTCCCTTTAATCGCCTCGCCATCGAGCAACTGGTCAAGCGGCATCTGACCGAGGCTGGCAAGTTCGTATTTAATCCGCGGCGCGTGATCAACGAAGTTCTGCGCAGACCTCTGCTGATGCGCGGTAGTTTCGTTGCCAATACATTTCCGCCCGCCGACTTCCACGGCCTGCGTCCCAACGCCTATCTGGCGGAACTGGTGCACGCGTCGAATCAACCCGAGGCGATCAAGCGCCGTCTTAATTCGGCGCTCGCGGTCTGGGCCGGCAATGCGACTGACAAGAGCGAGCTTTCGCATGTGCCGCCAGAGATCTTTACGACATTTTCACTGCCGACGCCGTCTGATCTCGCCAATGTCAAGTTCGTGCGCGAAAAAAGATCGACGGTCCCTCCAATCTCTTCAGGGCATGATGAGCGACAGGCTTTGCCGCCGCCACCCCCGCAGGTCGAGCAGGACCCGCGTATCGCTTCGTGGTCGAAGAAGCTCGAAGCCTGGGCGGGCGGGACGGCACTCGTTCCAGCCGACGCGCGCGAACTACGAACCGCGCTTGCGGTGATGCTGAAGGGCGCAATTAACTGGCCTGCGCTTCGTATTCCCAGTCAAGAGATTAAGGCTAACTGGCTGTTTATCGCGAATGCGCGCACCAACCCTCAGGCGGGTCGCGTGTTGGTCGTCTGTGACCACCATGAGGATGAAGATGCAAAACTTCGCAAAGGATTTCTTGGCGCGCTGCGCTTTTGCATCAACGGTAACAACTGGAACTATCCCGAGGCGGATCTCGACTATGTCGCCAGCGCTGCCATTGTGGATCGTATCGTCGCTCAACTGGTTCCAATGCTGGTGGCCGAGGCCAATGCGCAGACGTCCGTAATTGGGCGAACGCTTCTCAACCAGTCGCGCATCATCGGTCTATCTCCGCCGGTGCGCCCGGGAGCACCGGAATTGCTACTTCGCGGCCTATTCGCACCGCCACCGCAGACTGTAACCTATACCTTCGAGGAAGGCTGGGATCAACTGCGGGCGCAGGCGCTCGGATTAGTAGATGGTCGCAACATGCGCACTACGCTGCAAACGCTCTTGCTTCGCCGAACAGCGATTTACCAGGGAGATGGCAAGAAGCCCTTTGCGATAGACAGTCCGCGTCTGCTCGACGCGCTTGCCTGCGAGTCGTCGGTGGGCGCGCAGTTCGAAGATTTTCCCGAAGAGGCACGCGGCTTTATTGCAGTGATGAGCGAGGCTCGGTTGTGGACGCGGCTTCAGATGGTGATTGCGAAGCTTCGTAGTTTCCGAGAAGGAATTGCCGGGTTTGTCGATGACAGTCTCGACAAGAACGCCTTCGTTTCTGACCTGCGCGAGATTATCCCACTCCTGCAGAAGACAAATTGTTGGCCGGCCGCAGTGTCGATCAAGCATGCCGAATTCGAGACGCGGTTGACGGAGTTTCAGACCAGTCGCTTCGTCGACCTGGTCGATAAAACCTCCACGATCGTGAATGAGGCCGATCGCGAGCAGATGCCTAAACTCTTGAATGCACTTGGGTCTCTTGATCTCGGGTTGATCCAGCGCACCATGACGTTCCTGACGATCGCCAATGATATTATTTCGCAGGCCGAACCGCGCGTGACGCAGCAGGAAGCAGTGAGAGGCCAATCCGATCCCAGAGGTGTTGCGGCGGAGATTATATGTTTGCTGGAGGATGTGGCCGTTAAGCAACCCTCGGATGCGGAGGCAGTCCCATGAGTACATCGCTTCCTGCCCGCGCCAAAGCACTGCGCGACCGACTCGTCGCACTTGACCAACTCGGCGTCAATGTCACGGAAACCGGCCTGCTTGAGGACCTAAGGCTAGAACTTGATGCGCCGGCGGCCGAGCTTAGGCGGGCGCTGGAGCAGCGTGCGCTACTAATTAATTCCGGGATCGCTGTGGAGGCACCAGAGACACTCGACGTCGCGCGTAAGCGAGCTGCTGCCCTCTGCGAAAAGTTTACTGAGGAAAAGAAGGCTGCGATACTAAAGAAGGGGACCGGTTGGACTAATCTCATCCGTGATATCAAGGCAGCGTCAATCAGTGTTTCCAGCGTGGTGATTAGCAGTTGGAAAGCATATCGCCAAGAAGTTTTTACTGGTGATGCGCCTGGGATCGTTAAGGGTCGAATTGCCTTAACGCCAGCAAATAGTGCGGCGTTCACACGCTATGAACAGTTGCATCAAGTATTTCGGGTTGAATTTGAACGAATTCCGCCGGATCGAGGTGTGATTGAGCACGTGCGATCACTTGCGAAAGAGCTAACCAAGACCGCAAAAGGCTTCGACTACGATGTTCCCGCGGATGTGAAGCGTTTCCTAGAAGCCGTACAGAGTGGCGGTGCGACGCTTGATTTGCTTACTGATACAGTCAAAAAATGGCTCTCCGTAAACGATGCCTTCACTAGTTATCGGATCCTTCCGAGAGGTTCAGATGGATCCTGATGACAACCTACTGCTCGCCACGCTTGATGAGATTGAGCAGCGTGAAGCCCGGCTTCTAACCTGGGGACTTGTCGACGGTTATGTATTGGCAGATGAGATGCATCGGATAATTGATTCCCTGCTGGACGATCCCGTGATCAGCGTCGGAATCAGTTTCCACGATGCTGGCGGGGTGATAGCCAAACTGATTGAACGCGCACTTCTGTTCGATATTGGCGAAGAACAGGGTACCCGGTACCGCTCGCGGATGGCTGAGGGCGTAAGATTGCTGTTTCGCCTTCGCCAACTCTTTCCGCAGCATCAGGGACCGATCGGGTGGCAGACGGCACCGACGCTTGTTGCCGACTTCCGGTTCATCTGGCGCCGCCGGCGCTATCCGCTGCGCGACATCGGTGCTGCCGATGCGTTGGCGCGGATCGCTACTGCGACCACTGACTCTTTGGCACGGTCGGCACTTTTTGCATTGGTTGAAAGTTACGGGCCTGCGTTCAAGCTAGCAGGATTTCAGGTCGACGCGGTCGCCCGT
>JBIKMD010000346.1:0-5475 GCA_044359465.1 Myxococcota bacterium | reverse complement strand
GAAGTCTCCGCTCTTGAACGCCGGCGCCACGATCTCGTCGAGGATGATGTGCGACTGCAGATCGGTCAACGCGCCCTCGAGCCCCTTGCCCACCTCGATGCGCGTCCTGCGCTCGCTCGGCGCGATGACGAAGAGCACGCCGTTGTCGCGGCGATGCTGGCCAAGACCCCAGCGCTCGCCGATCACGAACGCCACATCGGCGATGTCGCGCCCGCCGAGGTCAGGCACGGTCACCAGCACGATTTGGTTGCTCGTCTGTTGCTGGTGAGCGCCGAGCAATTGCTCGATCTCAGACGCCGCCCGCGGTGATAGAACCCGTGCGTAATCGTTGACGTGCCCGCTCGGCGCCGACGGCGGATACCAGCGATCGGCATCGGCCGCAAACAATGCGGCGAGCGCCACGATCGACAGCGCTCTCATCACAGCCTCACTTGCGGAGCTTTTTGCGCCGCGACGTCCGCCTCGAAGACTTGCTTCGCAGTGCGGCCTCCGGCGAGCCAGCGTCCCGGCCACTTCAGGATGTCGGTGTTGAAGCGCTGCACGGCGGAGTTGTACTGTTCGCGCGAGCGCGCGATGCGATTCTCAGTACCCTCGAGCTGAACCTGCAGATCTCTGAAGCTCTGGTTGGCCTTGAGGTCAGGATAGGCCTCGGCCACAGCGAAGACCTGGCGCAGCGCCTGCGCCAGCGTCGCTTGCGCCTTGGAGAACGCGGCCATCTTTTCCGGGTTGTTCAAGTCTGCGGCGTTGATTTGAATGGACGTCGCTGCACTGCGCGCCTGCACGACGAGCGCGAGCGTCTCCTTCTCGTGTGCCGCTGCGCCTTTGACGGTCTCGACCAGGTTCGGCACTAAGTCGGCGCGGCGCTGCAGCTGGGCCTGCAGGTTGCCCCACGCTTCGTTCACTTCTTGCTCGCTTTGAATGATGTAGTTGTCGCATCCGGCGAGCAGGGCAACTGCGATGAAGACGGCGCCTCCAATAGTGTCGGTTTGCATGCCCAAGACAAAAGCAACGCGCATGCCATTCGCCCAACGACGCAAACGCTCCAAGCCCGCCGCAAGCAGTCGGTGCGCTCGCGGCCACCCGGCTGCTTGACGTTGATGTCATTGGCGACAGCTCGCTCGTGAGCTCAGGCGCGCAGGGATGTTACGATTCCGTGCCGCGTTGCTACCTCGCGGTGACGCGCGCACGCGATGCCGCGGTTGGAGAACAGTATGATGGGGGCGAGAATAGATTAGCATCTCGCTGCGAATGCAAATGCGAATGAACAAGGAAAATTCACTATGTGTGGGACGCATCGATGGCGCAGAAGAATCGCTACCGGCGCCATGGAACGGGGCACCTGAATCAAGTATCCGCCCAAAGTCCTCAAAACCACGAACGGCGGCTCGCTCATCGACGGATTCTGGGCCTACGCTCGGAAGATTCACTACAAAAGTTTCACTGCACCTGCGACATCATCACCGCGTTGTACCTGGCGCTTGAGGCACGCTGCCCTGGTACGAAGACTGCAGCAGTTGCTCCAAACACAGGAGCAACACCATGACGCAAAGTCGATCCCATCATTCCAGACCCAAGGCGAAGCTTCGCGCTGCCATGCCGACGCAACAGGTTTCGGCCCACGACATCATGACCGAAAATCCCACGGTCATCGACGTCACCGCGACGATCGCCGAAGCGA
Organism: Myxococcota bacterium; assembly: GCA_044359465.1. GTDB lineage: Bacteria > Myxococcota > JADLHZ01 > JADLHZ01 > JADLHZ01 > JADLHZ01. The sequence goes on along the minus strand of JBIKMD010000346.1, from coordinate 3,797 downwards.
TCGAGGTGCTCAACTCGCTGGAGATTCGCCATTTGCCGGTAATGCGCGGCACGAACCTCGTCGGCATGTTGAGCGAGCGCGACACGCACAATCTGTATGGCGAAACGAGAGAGAACAACACAGTCGACCGCATCATGAACAGCAACGTGATCAGCGTCGCGCCGGGTACCGCATTGCTCGAGGTCGCAGATACGTTGCTCGAAAATCGCATTGGCGCCGTTCCCGTCATTGATCCGCACAGTGAAGAGTTGCTTGGCATCGTGAGCTACGTCGACGTTTTGCGCGACCTCGTCAGGAGCGCGAACCAATGAAAGCCAACGGCCCCATCCGGCACGGCAGACGCGGGAAGCGCAGAGGCGGATCTCCATGCTGACCAACCACACAAACATTGCCAATCGCCTCGCAACCCGGCGTCTGAAACCTGCTGAACGTAGGCTGCTCGCGCGCGACATCATGACGCCAGAACCGCTGACTATAGAGTCCACCACGTCCATCCGCGATGCGCTGCACTTGATGGCCGTGCTGAAAATTCGCCACTTGCCGGTCGTCGACGCGGGAACGCCCACGGGAATAATCAGCGACCGCGACGTGCGCGTTTTCGCCGCCGAAGCATCGGCCTCCGTGCGAAACGTCGGCAGTGTGATCGATGGGCAGCTCATCAGTGTAGAGCTGTCCGCGCCGCTGAAGAGAGTCTCCGATGCCATGATCGAGCATCACGTCGACGCAATCGCGGTGCTTGATCGCGACGGAAAACTTGCGGGCATCGTGAGCTACGTCGATGTCTTACGAGCGCTCGCGCATTGCCTTTGAACCTGAAAAGCGCCGCGCTACGAGTCGCAGTGGATCGACATCCCGCGCGGCCAGTGGGACGGCGCGGCAGCATGAGGTGATCAGCGCCAGCATCTGCCGCGAACATCGTTCTCAGGTCGTAACATCCGCGGAGACATAGATCGTTGTTTGCCCACGGCATGCGCGTTGCAGAAAGCCGTCCAAGACAAAGGGGCATGACATGTTCTGGGCCAAACGTGTTTTCGTACCGATCGACTTTTCGCCGTGTTCGCAGCTTGCGCTGAGACACACATGAGAACCCTCCAAGCTGCCGCGCAATCGTCAGGCGCGCCCTGGGCATGGAAGCTCGGATCGATCGCGGACATCCGCATCTTCGTTCACCCGACGTTCTTTCTGCTCCTCGCATGGGTGGCGACGAGCGCGATGATGCGCGGCGAGACTACGTGGGCGATCGCCGTGGACGTGCTGCTCATTCTCTGTGTGTTTTGCATCGTCGTGCTCCACGAGCTCGGGCACGCGTTGACGGCGAAGCGGTTCGGCCTCGTGACACACGACATCACGCTGCTGCCGATCGGCGGCGTTGCTCGTCTGGAGCGAATGCCCGAACGGCCAGCGCACGAGCTGCTCATCGCGATCGCGGGTCCGCTCGTCAACGTCACGCTAGCCGTGCTCCTGTTCGCGGCGATCAAGGCGCTCGGGATTCCGCTGAGTCCCGAGGCAGCCACAACGGCGACCGGGCCGTTTCTACCAAAGCTCATGTGGGTGAACGTTTCGCTCGCCGTGTTCAATCTCCTCCCCGCGTTTCCCATGGACGGCGGTCGCGTGTTGCGGGCGTTGCTGGCGATGCGGCTCGGACATCTGCGCGCGACCCAAATCGCGGCAAACGTTGGGCGCGGCGTCGCCGTCCTCATCGGCTTCTTCGGCCTCTTCGGCAACCCGTTCCTCGTCGTCATCGCCTTCTTCGTCTGGATGGGCGCGCGCGGAGAGTTGTGGATCGAGCAATTCAAGAGCGCGCTCGAGGGGGTCGCGGTCGGTCGAGCCATGGTTCGAAATGTGATGGTGCTCGACGTGAACGACACGCTCCGACGCGCCGCCGAGCTGTCGCGTGGCGCTTTCCAACGGGATTTCCCCGTCGCTGAAGGGAAGCGTGTGGTGGGTGTCCTCACGCACGACGCGCTTGTTCGCGGGCTCGTAGCGCGAGGCCCGAATGCATACGTCGCGGCGACCATGCAACGTTCTTTCGTAACAGCGAAGGCCGAAGAAACGCTCGATCAGGTGATGAGGCGCCTGGAGTCGAGCCACAATGGGATCATTCTCGTGCTCGATCATGGGGCGCTGTGCGGAATGCTCACGCCGGAACAAGTTGGGCAAATGCTCGCGCTCGACGGAGCATCGCGCAGTGCCCACCCATCGTCCGCCGACCAACCGCCCTTGACCTTGCAAACGAGATAGAGGTCGCGTGTGCTGCTCATCCTCTCTCTTTGGCTCACCGCCGCGGCCTCGGAGCCGTTCACGACGCCGCCCTTCACAGGTTGGCTCGGCGTCGGTTCAGCCTACGTCCGGCTCGAGCCAGACGCGAAGGCGCAGCGAGTCGGCCTTTTGCAGCTCGGCGACGAAGTGCTCGTGCGCGCGTGTGAGCCGAGCTGTGACGCGCCTGGAGCATGGGCGCTGCTCGATCCGTTCGGCGCGATTCGCCTGTCGCTGCTGAAGACGGCGCCGACGTCGCAGATGGCGCTGGCGCAGTCGGCGACGGCGCGGTTCGTGTACGGATCCGTGCGTTCCGGCGGCGCTTCGCTCCATGTCGAGCCTGAGACACACGCGCTGATTGCGGAAAGGCGGCCAGGCGGCCACGTGCTCGCGTTTCGCGACGATCCCGCCCTCCTCTCGGCCGGTTGGCTGCGACGGCCGGGCGGCGGTTACATGGAAGCTTCGCGCGTGCGCTTGTCGAAACCGAGCGCGTTCGCTGGCGAGCACACGCCGCTGCTGCCGCTCGCATTCGTCATTCGCAAAATCGAAACGGCGCGCGTGATTGAACGCTACGAACGGATCCCCGTCTTCGACTACGACGCGATCACCGTAACCACCGAGCTCGGAAAGCTACCACGCGATGCCGTGCGTCTCGTGGTAGCCCGTTCGCGGCCGCGGGGCGTACCTAAGAACGAGCGCTGGGTGCACATCGATCTCGACGAGCAGGTCCTCGCCGCCTACGAAGGAGACATTCCCGTCTTCGCGACGCTGGTTTCGAGCGGCCGCGATCACCACGTCACGAAGGTCGGGCTCTTCCGCGTTTGGCAGAAGGTGATCCACGCGAGCATGCGCGGAAAAAGCGCCGAGCCGTACTTCGTCGACGAAGTACCGTACACGCAGTATTTCTTCGGCGATTATGCGCTCCATGGCTCGTATTGGCACGATCGCTTCGGAACGCCCGTGTCGCATGGCTGCGTCAATCTGTCCGTTGCGGACGCGGCGTGGTTGTTCGATTGGTCGCCGCCCACGCTGCCGCACGCGTGGCACGCGGTGCTTACGGTGTTACCGGAGCTGCCGTCGGTCTGGGTGCAGATCGACGGCAAGATCGAGCAACAAGCCTCTTCAATGCACTCGTTGCTCTCGATCGATGCGGACTAGCCGTGCTTGTCCAGCAATCGGCGAGGACGCCGAGGCACCGCGAGCGAGGAAAAGGGAGAGTCAGTGTCACCAATGGGAAACGCCACGTCACCGCTTCGTTTCTGGGGGTCTCCATGATCACGCTCTTCCACGCGGCGCTGACGCAGTACCTCCGCGATCGCTTTGGGCCCGACGTCGAGCTCATCTCCACCGGCGCGATTGGTGAGGGCGCGAACAAGAAGTCCGTGAAACGCTATGGCTACGGAACGCCGGTTGCGGTCGAGCTTCGCGTTCGTGGAAAGCGGCGCAAGGTCGTTCTCGAAACGATGAAGCCAGGGCCCTTTGGTCACGAGCACCGCGCCGACCGCGCGCAGGGGTTGATTTGGGACTTCGACACCTACGGA
>JBIKMD010000314.1:0-5783 GCA_044359465.1 Myxococcota bacterium | reverse complement strand
AAATTTCGTTTGAGCGATGTGAATGGCGTGCCGCTGCCGTTCCCACCGACGAACTATTTGATCGTAGGTGAGAAGGTGAGCGGCGGGGTGCGTTTGCGGGAGACCTCCCGCGTCACGCTGCGGACACCCGCGTTTCTGAAGCTCGAGTCTTTTGAACGCAAGAGTGATGGTCGTGTTTTTGATTTGGCCGTGCGACCGAACCAAACGCTCGATGTGCTTCCGTGGTTTGAAAGTGCTGGGCGGCTGTTCATTGTCTGTAAGCGAGACTTCCCGCGTCCCATCACGGGCGTCGATGAGGTGGATCTCATCGGCATGCATGGCGGTGGCTACGTGACAGAGCCAATCGCTGCGATCGTGACGCCGGATGAGCGTGCGCCGGAAGCGATTGAACGCGTGCTGCGAGAGCGGGCCGGTATCGATAAAGTGCACGAGGTGACGGGACCCGTGCGCTATTTCACTTCGCCCGGCGGTATCAACGAGCGCGTTGATGCGTACCTGTGCCGCATTGACCCCTGGTTGTCATCGCGCGACGTGAGCAACTACTCGAGCTTCAGTAGCTCCGGGAGTGTGCGCTACCTGGATGCGACGCAGACACTGCGCGCGTGCCATGTAGGCGGCATGTTCGACGCGCGTCTCGAGTTGAATATCTACCGTCTGCTTGCCGAGAAACGACGTGCGCTTGGGCCGTGGATTGGTGCCGATATCACATTGACCGAAGCGAAGGTGCCGCTAGCGGCGGACACCAACGTGCCGCTGCGGCAGGCCTTTGTGCCGAGCCATCGCATGTCAGGTTTTCTGGAAGTGCGCGCCGCGTCTTTCGTCGAAGAAGACCGGGAAGGTCGCTCGCTCAGCGAGGCAACGCTCGAATACGTCACACCGCGCGAGCTCAGCCGCAACACCATCACAGTGCTTCCGGCAGCGTTCGTAGGCGGCGTTGTTTATGTGGGTCTCGAGCTTCGCGATTTTCCCGCGGTGCAGTGCTTTGAGCGTACGAGCGCGTTGTTCACGGTGCCGGCGTGCCGGGTACCGCGCGACGTTGCGCAGCTCGGTGCGGCCGAGGTGTTTGCACGAGACAAACTGGCTTCGGAGTTCGGTTTGCAGGTGGAGCGACTCACCGCCCTAGGTGGACGCTACTACCCTACAGTTGGGGTGACGCCAGAAGTGGTCTATCCTTATGTAGCGTCTGTTTCGGCGGCTGACGCGCTGCATTGGCTGCCACTCACCACCGCGCTAGCGCTAGACCTTCGGGACGCACATCTGATGACGTCGCTTTACAGATTGCGGCACGCGCTTTCTAAAAACTGAAACCCCACGATTCCAAGATTCGAGAGAAGAGGTAGGAGCCGCGTCCACCTGAATGCTTCGCTCAGTCTCCTCAAAAAAACCAAAGAAAACCGCACTGTCTTGAAACAGGACGTACCGTTTTGAATCGTTTGGTTCATAATGGAGCAAACTCTTTCCGGTTTTTTGCGAGTTTAGTTGCAATTCCATGGTGGCACGGGCGCTGCAGTGGTTGCTGGCATGAGCCACTTCATCGCCGTATCCGCTGACTGCTCTCGCACGGATTTGGTTTCGCAAATGGCGCCCCTTGTGCACCGCATTGCGGGTCGTGTGGCACGTGGGCTTCCACAGCATGTGCGTACGGGTGACTTGGTTTCTGCAGGCATGGTGGGCTTATTAGAAGCGGCGCAGCGCTTTGAGCCGGCAAGGGCAGAGAGTTTTGTAGGTTATGCGAGTTTGCGCATTCGCGGCGCGATATTAGACGAGCTGCGCCGCGGCGACATTCTCTCGCAAGATGCACGTATGAAATCACGCTTGGTGGCCAAAGCGGTCGCCAAACTGGAAGCGCAGCTCAATCAGCCGCCGACGACCGCGCAGATTGCGCAGGCCCTGGGCGTCAGTGAGCGCGAATACGTGGAAGAGCTCGAAGGGCTCGGTGAGGTACGCATGGTGGCGCTCGATCCAAGCGACGAAAGTATGGTGGATGACGCAACGACAAATCCGGCTGAACAAGCCATTTTTCGTCAAATGACGGGCCGCGTTGCCACCGCCATGTCGAGCCTCCCAGAGAAAGAAAGACTCATCCTTTCGCTGTATTACGACAAAGAGCTCACCTACAAAGAGATTGGCGACGTGCTCGATTTGACCGCCGCGCGCATCTGCCAGCTTCATTCGCAAGCGGTGAGCAGGCTGCGAGAACGCCTGGTTTCAGACCAAGTCGCCTGATTCCGCCTTAACGCCCCTAAGCGTCCGCCCGATACTAGGACGTGGCGTTGACGTATAAGCAAAGTAAGCAAGCCCGGACCGAATGGCTCAAAACCTTGAAGGCATCAATTCGCGCGGGCGACTACCGCGTGGATGACTGGGCCGTCGCCGAGTCATTTCTGCGCAGAGAGCTGCTCATTCGTCTTCCTGAGTCGTTCGCACATGGTCCGAACAAACACGCGGTAGACGCGTAGTGCCACGTGATCGTTTGACCCCAAAAACACCGTAAAGGCCTGCTTCGAAATGGCAAGCGCAGTGCCTGGCGAGGACGCGATCACTTCCGCGGAGGTGGGTGCATCATCGATGAGGGACATCTCGCCCACGTAGTGTCCGGCACCGAGCGTAGCCACCACACGTGCTTCGCCACCTTCCGCGACGCGGCGCACTTGAAATTCGCCTGCCGTGAGAATGAAGAGGGTTTCGCCCGCCACGCCTTGTGTGATCAGACGATCACCCGGCTTGAACACCTTTTGTTCGCAGCGTGTGTAGAGCGCCTTCATTTCTTGGAGTGAAAGATCTTCGAAGAGCGGGAGCTGCTTCAGATACTCGAAGCCCTCCATGACGCTGACAACTTGGCTTGCTTCTGCTGTCACCGCAATTTCTGGTACGCCCGCTTCGAATTCCGCCACTTCTTCGTTGCCGGCTTGCAGCACGCCGCTCCCGCCTTTCTCGAGGTTTTCGAGGCGCTGGCGGGCATCCATGTAGTTGAAGTCCCAAGCGGCAATGTCACCAAAGATCCGTTTGGCGTCATCTTTCATTCCCTTCTTCGCGAAGAGATCGGCGAGCCGGTAGTAGATGCGACTGGTCTTTTGATCGAGCGGCCCGAGCTCCACGCCCTGCAGCTTGCGGATGGCCAAATCAACATGCCCGTTGCGCTCGAGAATGTAGGCGATGAGCAGCGCGGCCTCTATGAACTCGTCTTCTTCGCGCCGCACCTTCTGCAGCAGCTCCATCGATTTGTTGAGTCGCTCGAGCTGAAAGTAGAGCTTGCCGGCGTGGTAGTGTGAGAGCGCCTTCTCGAAGTTGACTGCGGCGCGCTGCGCGTCTCCGCCTTGCATAAAGAGCTCGGCCGCTTGGCGATGCTTTTGTGCTTTCTCGAACATCTCGGCGCTGCGCAGTGGCATCGAGAGGCGGGCGTACATGTCTGCCGCCATCTCGTAGTCTTGGCACTTCTCGTAGAGCAACGCGGCTTTTTCGAACTCGCCTAGGTTCTCGCAGCACATGGCGGCCTTGGGGTAGTCGCGCGCGCGATAAAACAGATTGGCGACGGCCTTTTGCATCGCAGGGTCTTGGACCACGCGCGACAAGAGCGGGAAGCCAATGTCCTCTTGAAAGCTGGTGTAGGTCTTAACCGCCGCGTCCACTTGGTTGGTGCGCAAGAGCTCGAGCAGGCCTGTGATCGCGCGTTCAGTCGAGACGAATTGCTGAGCCATAGGCAGGGACGTTATTCGATGCGCGTTGCTCGCGAAAGAAAAAGCGCGAGGTAGGATATGCTGCGATGCTTTGTTTTCATTGCCTGCAGGTTCGGGCGCCAAAATTGAAGGTCTGTCCGGAGTGCCGCGGCGAGCTGGTTGCGCTAGAAGCGTCCGAGCTCGCTGCGTTCATTGACGCGAAAGTGGAACAAACGATTCGTGCGCGCGTGCGGGACGCAGGTGTGCTCGACGCTGCTGCAAGCACGGCGCTTCTGGCCGCGCTGGCGGCCCAGTTCGAAACCTCGGCCGCCGGACACAGGCAGCGGCGCGAAGAACGCTTGCGCGCCGAAGCGCTGCGCCAACAAGAAGCGATGGAACGCGCGGCGCAGGAGGCGCAACGAAAAAAAGAAGAAGCGCGGGTGCAGGCAGAAGCCCATGCACGGCGGCTTCAGGAGGCCGAAGCAGCACGGGCGGCAGCCTTGGCCAAACGCGAGCGCGAGCGCGAGGAGCGCCGTGCGCGTGAAGAAGCTGCGATAGACAACGGTCATCCGGTCGCCGGTGCGTTGGCGGCGCTGAGTGAGCTCGACGCTGATCCAAACGGCGGCCAAGTAGGCGCGGCGCTGCTCGAGAACCTCGGCTGGTTCATTGGCGCGCTGCTTGTGCTCGGCGGTTCGATCTACGGCGTGCGTGAAGCGTGGCTCGCGTTTGGTGCGGTGGGTCGCTACGCCAGCGTAGGTGCCGCGGCGTTTTTATATCACGCTGCTTTTGCGGCATTGTCCTCTCTGCTGCATCGCCGTTCGCCTCAAGCGGGGCGGGTGCTTGCAGGGATTGCCGTTGCGTTGTTGCCGGTGGCTGCGGTCGCCTTCACACACTTGTTTGCGGCCAATCGGACCATTGGCATCGTTGCGTCTTTGGTCTTCCTTGGCGCGTCGGCCGGCGTGCTGAGTGTGATTGCGCGTCGCTTTGCCTTGGCTGCTCGCGTACTTTGGACCACATTTCTCCCTCCGCTTGCAGCGATGATCCCGCTTGCTTCGTTGTCTGAGGACACACCGCTGCGATTGGCGTTGGCGCTGGTCGGCGTAGGTGCTTTGGCGTTTGCTGCGCGCCTTGCGCCTGACGCGCACGACGTGTCGCTCTTGTTTGTCGTGATTGGGGGCGCGTATGCAGCGGCTGCGCTCGAAGTGTTTGCCATTACCACCAGCGCTTCTGACGACCCGACGCTCCTCGTGTGGCGTACCGGCGGCGCGCTTTATGGCACTTGGCTAGGAGCGTGGCTCACGGCCTTTGCGTTTGCCATCGTGACGGTGTGGACACGCGCGCGTCTAAGGGAGCGTTTCGAACGCCTTGCCGCCGGTTCAATCGTTGGCGGTGTGGCGCTGGCGGCGGTGGCCTCCGTGAGTGTGGCGCTCTCCTTACTTGATCAAACTGTCACAACAGATCGCCTCACCCTGGGGCTTGGTTTTTCGGCATGTCTGCTGGCTGCGTTCACTAGCGTACGTGCGACGCGTCTCGTGCCGGCGTCGAACTACCTTTTGCTGCCGCTGAGTACTTTAGCTGCGGCCTTGCTTGGCCGCATCGGTTTCATGGACGAGCCGCTGTACTGGGCAGTCGCTGCGAGTTTGGTTGTAGCTGCAGCGTTGGCCGCGTTTCCCGATTTGTTTTCACGGGCTAAACCGTGGCCGCTGCGTGGGATCATCGTGGCGCTCATGGCGTCGTGTTTGCTCGCGGCTGCGTGGAGCGTTGGGAACTCGCCTTCTGCTGATTTGGCGGTCGCTAGACTCACTGTCATCGCTATCATTGCCCTGTTTGGCGCCGCGTCCCATGTAGCGGGCGTGCGCGAGCACGTGCTCTGGCACTACGTGGCTGCGCTTGCTGTCGTGCCGTCGGTGCTTGGCTTCTCGTCGGCGTTAGGCGCGGCGGTCGACCCGTTTCACGTGTCTGTGTTGCTCCTCGGCATGGGCGCTGCGTATGGCCTCGCCTCTAGTTTCGGCCGCGGAGCGTTGAAGCACGCCGCTGCGGATCTTGCGTTGGTCGTTCTGACGGTTGCAGTGATGTATTGTTTTTCATACACGCAACCAGGGTCGCTCTTCTTCTTGCGGAGTGATG
>JBIKMD010000313.1:0-5790 GCA_044359465.1 Myxococcota bacterium | reverse complement strand
TGGAAGAAGTGAAGGCGCACATCACCGGGACCGTCTGGAAGATCGAGAAAAAGGTCGGCGACGCGGTCAATGAAGGGGACGTGCTCGTCATCCTCGAGTCGATGAAAATGGAAATGCCCATTGAGGCACCGTGTGGTGGCAAGGTCACCCAGGTTCTCGTCTCTGAGGCCCAACCAGTGAATGAAGGCGATGTTGTCGTCGTCATCGATTGAAGTGACGGCCAGCGCTCCAGCATCGTCGGCGGTGAAGACCCGTGCGCTGCAGCTACTCGTGAGCCTGCTCGTGAGTGGCGGCTTCATTTGGTACGCGGTTCGCGGCATGGACTTCAGCCGCGTGGCGACGCTGCTGAAGACGGCTAACTACATCTACCTTCTGCCTGTTTTTGCCATTTCAATTGCGTCTCAGCTCGCGCGTGTGTGGCGTTTCCGCTACCTCGCGGAGCCGGTCGCGGACATGACGTTCAAGCCACTGTTTCGGATCGGCAATATCGGCATGCTCGCGGTGTTCGCGCTGCCGTTTCGGCTCGGTGAATTCGTACGCCCGTATTTGATGAAGCGCGAATACAAGGTGTCGATGACCGCTGGTCTCGCGGCCGTTGCGGCAGAGCGCGTGATCGACGGCCTCATTGTCATGCTTGGCTTCTTTGCCATTACGCAATCGGGTTTGCAGATTCCTGACGAGATGGGCCACTACGGTCTCATGGCGCTGCTCGTGTTCCTCGGGGCGGCCAGTCTTCTCAGCATCGTGATGGTTGGACATGAAGCGGGCGCTAACTTCTTGCGTCGTTTGATCTCCATTCTGTCGCCGAAGCTCGCTGAACGCATCGTTGGTATGTTGGTATCGTTTGCTGAAGGTCTCGGCGCTCTTAGAAAGCCGCGTCCGCTCGCCTTGTACCTGTTTTGGACGCTCGTTTTCTGGGGCCTCAATGGCCTCTGCAACTCGGCGCTTTTTGGGGCCATGCACCTTCAGGCGTTGCCCGTGCTCGCTGGCTATCTGCTGACGGCGGTGACGGTCATTGCGCTCATGATTCCTGGTGCGCCTGGCAATGTGGGATCCATCCAAGCGGCGATGGTGCTTGGTCTCGGCATGTTCGGCGTCGCCAAAGAAGAAGCCTTCGCGTTTTCCATCTTGTTGCACGTGAGCGGCGCGCTCATCACGGTTGTGTTCGGCTTGTTTTCGCTCTTCACTTCGCATCTCTCCATGAGCGCGCTCGTAAAAGAGTCTCAGGCGGAATGAGCCGCAATGAGTAAAGCGTTCACCAAAGAAGAAGCAAGCGAGGACGAGCTTCCAGAAGAAGAGATTGAGCTGCCTACGGGGAGCCCGGTCATTACGCGTCAGGGCTATGAAAAGCTCCAAGCCGAGCTCGATCAACTGTGGCGGGTGGAACGTCCTAAGGTGACGACCGAGGTCATGTGGGCCGCGGCGCAAGGGGATCGTTCGGAGAACGCCGAATACATTTATGGCAAACGCCGCTTGCGGGAGATCGATCGCCGATTGCGTTTTCTCAAGAAACGTCTCGACTCACTCACCGTGGTTGAGCCGCACAAAGATCAGCTTGGTAAAGTGTTCTTTGGCGCCACGGTCACGGTAGAGGACGAGGATGGAAAGAAGTCGACCTACCGTTTTGTGGGATCCGACGAGATCGACCTGAAGAAAGGGTGGATCAGTGTGGATTCACCTCTGGCCAAGGCGCTTCTTGGAAAAGAAAAGGGCGACTACGCGCTCGTCAATCGCCCCAAGGGCGAGACCGAAGTGAAGATTCTTTCGATCAAGTATTAGAGTGTGTCCTCAACGTCGGGCACCACCCAACAACCGTCAAAAACTAGTGCGTCCGGAGATCGAGTTCGCTTCGGCGCACGCCTTGCTGCTCAGCGGTTGGAGCTGGCTCAGGCTGCGGTTGTGGAACGAGACAACGTGGTCGCGGCGGGCGGCCGACCTCGAAGTTGTAGCCGAGTGGCCGTGGCCGTAGGCGACCAAACGTTATCGAATCAACCCTGTTAGCATCTGCAGGGCAAGAAGCAACACACCCTGCGCTTCCTGTATCTTCGCTTTATTGGCCGCGTTTAAGACCCCTCATGTTGAGCGCAACCGAACTCGAAGCGCGACGAAAACTGGTCCGCGATCGTCGAGTATCCGCGTGGCATTTCGTCGAGCCTCAATGTGGCGAGTGAAAGAAACTCTACCGGTGCTTCAAGCGGAGTTGTCTTCCGACGCGAGAGTCCTGCAACATTTTTGGGACACGATCTCGGTGCAAAGACCGACGCCGGCCACGGCCACTCGGCTACAACGACGATCTCGACCACGTTGTCTCGTTCCGCAACCCGCACATTGAGGGAGGCGGGGGTGCCGAAGCGAACTCAATCTCCGGACAAGTATTGGCTAGCGCGACCGGCTCTCCATTGAGTAGGGCCGCACTACGACCACATGCATTCGTATTCGCAGTGTTGATGCCCACGCGTACGGCACTGGGTCTCTTTGACTTTCACCGCGGTGCCGCCGCTGAGCTCAATGGCGCGTTCGTGCCAGCCGACCACCGTCTGGCAGTCTTCCTCTGTCACCGTCTTGGCGTCGAAGGTTCTGAGTACCGCGTGCTTTGGACCGAGCTTTTCATAGGTGCGGCGCCCGACATCGTAATACAACCGGTAGATCTGCGGGGCGAACGACAACACACCATGCGGGTTGCCTGGCTCGACGAAATCCGACTGATATTGTTTGAGATTCTTCTCTGCCGAGGTGCGTCCGAGATCCAAGAACGCGTTTGGTGAAATGGCTTTGGCGATCGCCTTGTCCAAGGTCAGCTCAATTCGAATGTCGTACCAGGCCACAGGGTAGATGGTCTCTACGAGCACGCGTTGAATCTCTGGGTCGAGTAAGGCGAGCACCGATTTGAGCGCACTGTCTCCGCCGTGTTCGTTGATGAACTCGAGTCGTGACAAGAGCACGCTACCTTTGATTTTTCCTTCACCAAGAATCGGCGGCATTAGGGAAAAGGGTACCCGCCCACACGCCGTCGACAAACAAATTCGTTAGCCCGCCCGGCCCCGAGGCTGTCCCACAATCGTCAGCGTGCAAGTCGACTGCAAGCGTGGTGTGGGTTAGTCTTTTTTCGTGCTCCTTTCGGACTTTTTCGTGCAAGGCGTTCAGGGTTTCGCGTCGCAGCTCAAGCTACGCTTCGCGCCTGGCTTGTCAGCGCTTGCGCCTGTGAGCGACGACACCTTCGTCGCCCTGCTCGCTGAGCTGTTTTACTCGGAGGGTTTCAACCCCACGAGCCGTTTTGCTCAAACCGCAAGGACGGACGCCATTCGTGTTGGCTGCGTGCTGACGGCAGAAGACGGAACCAGCTACCGCTTGATTCGTGATCTCAAGACCGGAAGCGCGCAGCTCGCCAAAGCGGACGGGGCGCAATACGCGCCGATTGCGAGCGGAGGCAAAGAGGTGTCGCAGATCCTCCGCACGCAGCTCTTCATTCCAGCGCGTGATGTTTTCGAGGCGTTGTTCGTCATTGATGCGTCAGCGTTTGCCGAGCCGCCTTCGCAGCCCGTGTCGCTCGCGCCGGTCCTGATGGCGCAACCCTTGTCGCTCATGATGCCTGAGTCCCAGGCCGTTCGGCCTGCGCCAGAGATTCATAAAGAGCTACAATCACTGCGCAAGATGCGTGAGGCCAGCGCCGGCGTCGAGCAGCTCGAATACGAGCTCGACGGTCTGCAGAAGAAGCGCTTTCAATTCGATGAGCTTGCGCAAAAGCGTCAGGTCATCATTGAACGCACACACACGCTGACGCGCGAGTTGGAGCGCAGCGCAGCGCTAGACGAATTGCCGGCTGACTTCAGCGCGTTGGTCGAAAACTTTGGCAAGCAAAAACAAAAGTTCGAGGGCGATCGCGGCAAGGTGCTCGATGAGCTTGCCAAGATGGATGAGATCGGAGCGCCTCCTCGGCCCATGCCGTTGTTCAAAGATCCCAAGTTTCTAGGTGGGCTTGGGGTAGGGGCGCTCATCTTGCTCAGCTCTGCGTTTCTCGACGGCGATTTGCGTCTGCTTGGATTGCTCGACATTGCGCCGTTCGGGCTTGCTGCCGTGCAGGCGCTCGGCGCTGTAAATGATCTCGAGGCCAGTGAACGCTACGACATGCGGCTGAAAGCGCTGAAGGAGCGCGTCAAAAAGATTGAGGCCCGTTACGAGCGCGACACGAACGTCGTGGTGTCTGCAGTCAAACGCTTTCAAGTAGAATCAGCGGACGAAGTTGTTGCGGGTTTCAAGCGCCGTGCTGCGCAAAAAGAAGAAGCGGCGCGCATGGCACAGGTGCTCGCAGAGTTCGATGCAGGGGAGGGCGCGGCGCTCGCGAGTGATGAGCTCGCGCAGCTCAATGCGCGCATCTCTGAAGTGGAGACGCAGCTTGGCGCCATGGCGACGGGCAGAGATCCTCGAGAGATCGATCGCAAGATCCAAGCGCTCGAGGCGGAGCTGTCTGGAGCGCCTGCACCCTCTGCGCCTCAGCCTGGTACCGCCACGAAGCCGAGGGAGGCCGGTCCGTCGCCCTTTTTGCCGGTGCTGCGAGCGCTGGGTGATGTGAGTGGTGCAGACCTTGCCGCGGTCGCGACGCAGGTGTCTTCTCGCTCAGCCGCGTACGCCGGGCGCCTCGTGTCACGCCCGAACACCGCCCTCACCTTAGACGAACAAGGTAGCGTTACCTTTGGCGGCGTTGCTTATGATGCATTGCTGCATCCAGAGCAGCACGCCGTCTATTTGTCCGTGCGTCTTGCTGCCTACGAGCTTGCGTGTACGCGCCACCCTTTTCCCTTATGGATCGATCGGCTGTCACGCGTGGTTGATTTGCCTCATGATGCCCTTCCTGCGTTCTACGTGCATCTTGCGCGGCGCAGCCAAGTATTCTTGCTTGGAGATGATGTCGCAGTGGAACAGAAGGTTTCGCTCGTGTGAACAAGCGCGCGCTCGGTGCTGAGGCAGAGGCGTTCGCACACGCCGTGATCGCGCGCGAGGGGTATCGCATTGTCGAGCTGAATGCGCAGACCAAGCTGTGGGAGCTCGATGTCGTCGCCTGGGACACTGACGTGCTTTGTTTCATTGAGATTCGCAGCACGGCGACCCTCGACTACGGCGGACCGCTGGCGACGGTGGGGCCTGGAAAACAGCGACGCATTGTGCGTGGGGCCAGCGCCTGGCTCATGTACCGCGAGGCCGCTCCTCCGCAAACGCCATGGCCGCCTTACGTTCGCTTCGACGTGCTTGGGATTTGGGGCCCCGCAAACGCACGCCGCTTCGAGCTCGTGCGTGGCGCATTTGACGCGGGCCGTTGAGACTTACCGAGGCGGGCGTGTGCGCTCGCTCAAGGTTTGGGTGGTCGTCCCGTGAGCTCGGCCGCAACGCTGGTCGTATTCTGCTCAAGACATGCGCGCAGCGACGCCTCCAGGCTTTCATCGCGTTCGATCTGCGGGCCCAGTTTGGCTACGTCTGCGCGTGCAAGGGCGTAGGTTTCGCCAATGAGAATGTCGTCACGTAGCTCGTAGCTCGTGATGGCGTTCAAGGCCCGGTAGAGGGCTTCCACGGTACTTGCTTCACGCGGGTCTTCACCTGCGGCTCCGGGCGCGATGCAGCGGCGCGACAGGGTCACCGCGTAGTTGTAGAAATTGCGGTGCTGCGCATCTTTCGCCAGCTTGCGCACGCGTGTTTGGCGGTCCGGGACGGGTTCTTTATTCACCGCGTAACCCACGCCAAGCAACTCGGTGGCGGTATTGCGCTGGGCCACATCCCATTCGTCTATCGCCGCGCGCG
>JBIKMD010000312.1:0-5792 GCA_044359465.1 Myxococcota bacterium | reverse complement strand
CGCCGCCCATGAAACGTGTGATGCGGCAGACCCAGGAATATTTCTCCGTGCACGATCTGCTGGAGGGCAAAGTCGGCAACGCAGACATTCCGGAGACGATGCTTCGCCTGCTCGTGCGTCTTGCCGAAGAAGTCATTCCAGAGAGTGAGCCGACGCGCATCTACGCCGCCACACTCGCGATCGCCGTTGAAACCCTCAAAGCCACGCGTGCCGGTGTGTTCACCCAAGTCAAGGCCGGTGAGCTTTACGTGGCGGCGCGGCACCCAAACAACGCCGAGTTCGAAATTCCTGCGCACTTCTATGCGGCCGTCATGGATCGCCGCGGCGTCGTGCTCATGCGCGACGGCGAAGAGCGCAAAAAAAAGGCAGACAAGGCCTCGTCCATGGCGCTTCCCCTGTTCAACCCAAATGGTGTCATGGGCGTGCTCTACGTCGAGACTGACGTGGCAGAAACGGGAGGTTTCGACGAATCGAGTGCTTCGTTTGGCTCGGTCATCACGTCTTTGATTGGTCCCGCCGTGTACACGGCGCATCGGGTTAAGTCGCTTCACGCCGAGCGCGCGCAGCTCCTCGCGCAGCTACGCACCAATCGCAAAGGCAACGAAGAAGGCTCTTCCTACATGGCCGGTAACTCCGGGGCAGTCGTGAAGCTGCGTGAGCAAATCGGCTCGGCCGCGCGAAATTCGCGAAGCGTGCTGATCACGGGCGAGGTCGGCACTGGCAAAGAATCGGTCGCACGTGCGATTCACTTGGAATCCACGCGGCGCGAGCGGGCCTTCGTGCCAGTCCTCTGCGCAGCGCTCACGGCCGACACCCTCGCGCGCGAACTGCTCGGTGATGGCACCTCCTCCAAACCTTCACTCTATCAACTCTCTGTCGGCGGCACGCTCTTCCTCGACGACATCGCACTCCTTCCGGTGCAAGTGCAGCAAGAGCTCGTGAGCGTACTCACGGCGCACAGCGGAGAGGCGGCGCCGCGACTCGTAGCGTCAAGCACGCGCCCGCTCGATGATTTGGTCAAGGCCAAAAGCGTCATTGAACCCATGGCCGCTTTGTTCGGCGTCACCGTACATACGCCGCCCCTACGCGAGCGCAGAGAAGACATTGCCGTGATGGCTCGCACGCTCGTGCTGCAACACGGCGCCAACATGAGCAAATCAGTGACCCTGTCCTCTGAGGCGCTCGCAGCGCTCGAGCGCATGGAATACAAGCAGAACATTCGCGACCTCTCGCACATCATTGAACGCGCGATGATCGTGCTCGAAAACGGCGCCGCCATAGACGAGCGTCACGTGAGCAGCCAAGGGTCCGAAGCCGAAGGCCAGTCATTGAAGGAGGCGGTCAACGCTTTCGAGCGCGCGTACATTCTACGTGTGCTTGCCGAACAGCACGGCCACCGCACGCGTACAGCCAAGGTGCTCGGCCTGTCGCGCCAAGCACTCAGCGAAAAGCTGCGCAAGTACGGCCTCCGCGATCAAGATCAAGAATCAGACGACGAATAACCTACGATTTCGTCCCTACGAACGTCGCTTGCAGCAGTGAGCAGCCAACGAGCAAACGACTCAAGAACGCATTGCGAATCGCCAGGCTGGCACCCGCATTCAGAATCGCGTGTACGGCGAGCTTGTTGCCATCAAAAAGAAAACGGCCGTTTTGCTCCACGGACGTCAGATAGCGGAGTTTCGAGCGAAGATTCTGCAGCTTCAGGGTTGGCCCCGCATGACTGCGAAAGCCCGCGCGCCGCAACATGTTTTGGTATTGCCACGCGTAGTAGGTGTGTTCATTGCCACCGTAGTGGCCCATCGCCTCGGGATGCTCCTCTAGCTGGCGATCGAACCAGGCTTTGCTGCGATAGGGTTTGAGCACAGGCTCATTGACGAGAAGCACGCGGCCACCTGGCTTCAGAATGTCGTAACAACCGGCAAGCGCGGCACCTGGATCATCGCAATGATGAAACGCTGCATTGAACAACACGAGATCGTAGGACGCGCGTTCGAGCGCGCCCATGGCTTCTGCAGGCGCCTGAATGATTTGAACGGGCAGGTCGAAGCGGCGCGACAGCTCCGCAATGATCTCACATTGGTTACACGAAGGTTCGAGGACACGCACGTCGTGCCCAGCACGCGCGAGCCAGAAGGAGCTGCGCCCTACCCCAACACCCACATCGAGGATGCGTAGCTTGGGCGAGCTCGGGATGAGCACTTCAAGGTCGCTGAACAAACCGAGCCACCGATCGTGTTCGAGAAATGAATCGAGTGACCCAAGACTCGACACGTAGCCCGGAACGTCCTTGACCCAAGCATCGATGCGCTCAACTTCCTTTCTCACGCCCGAGCTAAGGGTGTGTGGAAGGGTTAAGATGGTCGCCGAAGCAGGCATGCGCACGCCTTGCCAGAACCGCGTCAGAATGTCGTGCAGAAACGCGCGAGCGCTGCGCGAAGCGAATCGTCCTGCCGACAATGAGGCGTGCGCATTTCTCAAAGACCTCGTGCCGATTTGCAGCCTAGCTCTGACGCGGGACCGATCCCCAAAACACCACCGCGGACCCAAGCAGAGGCGCCGCTAGCGCCGGTTCCCCACGTCATCCCCTGTGCGCCTCAAGGAACCATTGCCCGTAGCCTTGGCCCCTGGTCGCTCGACGTCCTTAGCCTCAAAGAAAAAGCGGCCATTCGCGAGGCCGTGCGCACGAGCCTACCAGGTCCCGCCGCGCCAGCACCTCTCGTCGCAGGAGAAGACGACGAAGCCATCGTTCAATCCATCTTCATGGGGCAAGAAATCACCCTGCTGCAGCGCGACGCCAACCAACCTAGGCATCTGGCCGCTGCCATCGTCCAAGCACTGGGTGGTGATGTGGTCATCCCCGAAGGACTGCAAAACAAACGCGCCGATGCGGTCACACCCGTTGGCACTTTTCGTGCCGAGTTCGACAACGCTGGAGCCAAAGGCACTCAAATTCTCGAGGTGGCAGGCGCACCGCTACGCGGGAATCAGCAGGAAGTATTCGCCAAGCAGCTGAGCGCACTCCACGCGCTAGGCACCCCTGAGCGGACTGTGGGAGGGGGCCACATTCATATCGACGGTGCCCCATTTGCCGCCGCGCCCAGATTCTTTGCGCGTTTCATGCAGCTTTACCTGCACCGTGAGCCAGAGCTACTCGGTAACTACACCTATCGGCACTTCGCACGCCAAAGCGGGGCACGTGGGTACCATGAGAAGCTCGGCGCTCGCCTTCCGGAATTCCGCACGCGGCTAAAGGCAATGGAAGCTCTATCAAGCGCGCGTTTCGAAACCGAGCTGCAGGCGCTCATCACGGACTTCGGGCTCGATCGCTGGATGGCCATCAACCTCTTGAGCTTCACGGGCGTCGCTGGCGGCAACAAAAAGTCCAAGGGTACAATCGAAGCGCGTTTTTTCGACTCTCCGCCAACACTCGCGCACGCGATGGAACAACGGGAAGTCCTCAGGGCACTCCTGCGTGATGCACTGAGCGACAAAACCATGGACGCTTTGACGCGTTAAACTTTCTTGAACAACGCACGCCAGATCGGATCGTTCTGGCTCTTGTGCCAATCTTCTCGCTCAGAGGTAAAACCCGTGGTGGAGTCTTTGGCAAAGCTCCCCTTCCCACTCTGATTCTCGAAGCCCGCTGTTTCCAGGCACTCCATGATGTCGTGCGCAATGGGCTCGTAGTCCGTCATCACATGAATCTCGCCGCCTAGCGCAAGCAGCCGCTTCATGCTTGCCGCTGTTTCCGGGGTGACCACACGGCGCTTTTGATGCCGCTTTTTGAACCAAGGATCGGGAAAGTGCACGTAGAAGCGCGACACTTCACCCTCATTGAACAACACGTCGATCGCAGTGTTGGCATTGCAGTGCATGGCAAACACGTTCGTCAGACCACGTTCTTTGGCGTCGGCAAGCACGCCTTGCACCAGAAAGTCACGAATCTCGAGGCCAATGACGTTCACCTGCGTGCGTGCCGCCGCCATGGTCAGCAAGAACTGACCTTTGCCAAAACCAATCTCGACTTCGAGCGGCGCCTGGCGTCCGAAAACACTCGCATAATCCGGACGCGTGACGGTTTCACGAAAGGTAAACGGGTTGGCGTGACGCCTGTGTCTGACGGCTGACATGGGCGGGGCCAATGCGCTTCACACGAGGATTTCGTCAAGCGGAACGCTTTGGCCGCATTCTTCGCCTTGACAGTTAGTTAGTAGTGGTTCACTAACTAACTATGTCCCGGCCTCGATCAGTCAGCGACGAACAAATCCTGCAGACGGTGCGTCGCTGCGCTCTCGAACAAGGCGCAAACTTCTCGCTCGACGACGTGGCAGACCGGCTCGGGGTGTCCTCCCCTGCATTGCTCAAACGCTTCGGAACACGTGATCGTTTGGTCTTCGCGGCGCTCAAACCACCGAGTCCAGATTTCCTGAGCGCGTTGGAGCAAGGACCTACACACGCGCCCTTACGCGCACAGCTCAAAGAGATTCTCGCCTCGTTCACCGGCTTCTTCTCGCAGGTGTTCCCCTGCATGATGGTGCTGCGCGAGAGCAACATTTCCTGGCAAAAGATGAGTAGCTTACATGATGACGCGCCAACCGTAGCGGCGCGTAAAGCCATTCATGGCTGGCTCTCTCGCGCGCGCAAGGCCGGCATCGTCAAAGCAGACGAAGTCGAAACCGCCGCATCTGCCATGATCGGCGCCGTGATTGCGCGCATCGCGCTCGATCACATCAGCAAGATTCCGCTGCGCTCGGTAGAGCAGTCAGCGTTCGTAGAAGAGCTCGCGAGCTTGTTTTCTCGCTCGCTCGCCACGTCGGATCCGGAACACAAACCCGGCCGTCGAAAAAAGAAGGAGCCTATCCAGTGAAGCGCATCATCGTCATGTCAGTGTTGGCCTTCGTCGCATGCAAAGGAAAAGGCGAAGAGAAAAAAGAAAGCAAAGCGCCGAGCGCGCCCGTCAAGGTCACCACTGCCAAGGTGGAAGTCACAAAAGTGCCACGCTACCTGACCCTCACGGGGAGCGTGCAAGCCGACAAACAATCGGAAGTGGCAGCAAACGTTTCGGGCCGCATCACAGCGACGCTAGTCGAACGTGGGCGTGAGGTACGCCAAGGCCAAGTGCTCGCCGTCGTCGACTCGCGTCAAGCCGGTTTGTCCGCCACCGCGGCAGTGGCCCAATACGAAGCCGCAGAAAGCCAAGTGCTGCTGGCCAAACAAGAATGCGAGCGAGCAGACAAGTTGTTTGCGCAAAACGCCATTGCGGCTGCCGAGCACGACAAGCTCAAGACGCAGTGTAGCGCGCAGCTCGCTCAGGCCAACTCTGCGCGCGCAAACGCAGACATCGCCGGCAAGCTCGCCGCCGACACCATCATTCGTGCCCCCATGGATGGCATTGTGGGCGAGCGCTACATCAACGTGGGCGAATATGTGCAGCCCATGACGAAGGTGGCCTCGATCTACGCGGTGAATCCAGTGCGTATCTCGATCAGTGTTCCCGAAGGCTCCGTCGGCGCCGTCAAAAAGGGCCAAGAGCTGAACGTGCACGTGTCGGCCTATCCAGAAAAAACCTTTTCCGCAGTCATTGAGTACGTGAGCCCAGCGCTGCGAGCAAACACCCGCGACCTAATCGTTGAAGCAAAAGCAAAGAACGATGAGGGACTGCTCAAAGCGGGCATGTTCGCGACGGTCGAGCTCACGGTTGGTGAAGACGATCGCTCGGTCGTGCCACCGGACGCGTTGCGCACCGTGGGCACCATCAAGCGTTTGTTTATCGCCAAGGATAAACAAGC
>JBIKMD010000004.1:0-19113 GCA_044359465.1 Myxococcota bacterium | reverse complement strand
AGCTGCATTGTCGGAACAAACGCGACCAACATCGGCGCAGAGATCGACGCACTCGGCCTCAATACGTTTTACCACCGCGGCATGTTCGTTTCCTTGTTCGGCAATGAGCCTGCGACGCCTGGTAAAGGCATGCTCTTCTCGCTCGAGACCGTCGCCCGTTTTGGTGGGCTTGCATCGATCATCAATCATTTTGCGGACGACTATCTCTTTGGCAAAGGCGTGCAGAAACTGAACGCCCGTATCGTCGCCACGCGCCAAGGCGTGACCCAATACATGGGCAACGAGTCGCTCGCGCAATACATCAAACGGCAGGTGCGCTGGAGCCAAATCCGTCGCGTCTACGGCACTGGAACGTACTTGTTCGAGCTCATCTCCATGAATGCGCTGATCCCTGCCATTCTTGGAGGGATTGCGTTGAGCAAGCTCTGGGGTGTGCCAGCCGTGGCGGTCACCGCTACCGTCATTGCGTTCGAAATCTGCGTCGATGCGCTACTCGTCCGCAAAGTAGGTGGCACGGTCAGCGTGCGCTTCCCTTTGCTCTGGCTTGCACGCGAGCTGCTTGCGTTCGTGGTCTGGGGCATCACGTGGACCACGAGTCATATCGAATGGCGCGGACGCACGTTAGCGTTTGATTCAGAAGGCCGAGTCACAGAGGTCACTGAACCCTTCGAACGAACGCCCACGGGCGAGCCGCACCACGAGCGGCGCCGCTTCATCCTGAAAGACCACCCAGAGGTACGCGCGCTCATGGGCCCGGACGTTCGCACGGCGTACGTCACTTACGCCCTGGTTCCACTGCAGCTTGCACTTGCTGGGGGCATTGGCTACCTCGCAAGCATTGGCAGCGTGCTTGCGCATCCGGCGCTGCTTCTCATCTACGCGTATACGTTTGGGGCCATTCTCACGCATTGGCTCGGCATGACCATCCACGAGACCTCGCACGATCTCGCGTTCAAATATCGCCCCGCCAACCGCTGGCTCGCCCTCTTCGCGAATGTGCCCATGGTTGTGCCTATTGCCATGACTTTCCACCGCTACCACATCGATCACCACGCGCTGCTCGGCGTCGAGCACGAGGACACGGATCTGCCAACGGTGAAAGAAGCGACGGTCATTGGTCGCTCGCGTCTGCTCAAGTTCTTGTGGCTCAGCATCTACTTCTTCGTTTACGCGCTACGCGGGCTCACCTTTGCAAAAAAACCGAACCGTGCGGAGCTAGGCAACGTCGTCATGATGCTCGTCATCAACGCGTTCATTGTGCAGGTGTTCGGCTTCAGCGCGCTTGCCTATCTCTTCCTGAGCGTGTTTTTTGCGCACACCCTGCATCCGGTGGCCGCGCATTTCATTCACGAACACTATATTTTTTCGGCGCCGCAAGAGACTTATTCCTACTACGGACCGCTGAACCACGTGACATTCAACGTGGGTTATCACGTCGAACACCACGACTTCATGAACGTGGCAGGCTGGCGTCTTCCAGAGCTGCATGCCATTGCCAAAGCGCATTACGAACCGCTCGTCTCGCATCGTTCGTGGACCAAAGTGCTCGCGGAGTTCATTTGGTCTAAGGACATGGGTGTAGACAGTCGCATCATTCGCGAGAAAGCAGACTATCTTCGCGCGCGTACGAACCCGCCTGAGGCACCGCAGCACGATTGGAAAGCCGCGTGAGCGCCGCAGCTCTCACCTTTGCCCCGAGCATCCGTGCGCGGCGCATGTCGCTTTGGTCGGTGCTGAAAATGTCGGCCAAGCTCGACAGCGGCGCACCAGAAGCCATTCGCGAAGTGATCGAGAAATACAGCGAAATTGCGCAGGTGAGAACACCCGCGGGGCGCACCGTCATCCTCACAGGAAACGATACCCTTGCGCTGCATGTGACCAAAACGAACCAGGCCAACTACCAGAAAGTCACGCAGCGTGGCGCCTTTGTCGACATCTTGGGCCAAGGGCTCGTGATCACCGATGGCGCACGTTGGCTCAAAGATCGCCGGGTGATGCAACCCAAGTTTGCAAGACCCGTCGTTGGCGCCATGAAGGCGAGCATCGACGGTGAAATTTCGGCGCAATTAGACACTTGGACGCCCAATCTCGCACTTCAAAAGGCCGCCGATCGCCTGAGCCTTGTCACCTTCAGCCGCCTAATGTTCGACATGGATCTCAGCGAGCACGTGGACACCTTCACCCGCATTTTTTCTAGCACGGTGTACGAGACCTTCGTTCGCGATGGTGCACTGATTGAGCGTAAGCTGAGCAAACAGTTCCTCGCTGACCGCAGCGAGCTCTATGCGATCATCGACGGCATGCAGGCACCCGGCACTGGCACGCTCCTCGACGCCCTGCACGACGCGAGTCAGTCAGAGCAAGACCCACGCGCGTTCATGCGTGACCAAGTGACGAACCTGCTCATTGCAGGTCACGAAACATCCGCGGCCACTGTGGTCTGGTGTTTGTTGTTGCTTGGCATGCACCAGCGCACGCAGCGTGAGCTTCGCGAGACGCTCGATGCCGGTGATGAGTCCTATCTGCGGCTCGTCATTCAGGAGACCTTGCGCCTCTACCCGACCGTCTGGTCGCTCGTTGGCCGCGAGGCACAGGAGGAAGACGAAGTCGCAGGCATGACGATTCCCGCCAAAGCGATGGTCGTTGTGTATCCGTACGCCATGCACCGGAACGCACGCTTATGGCAGCAACCAGACGCCTTCATACCCGAGCGTTTTGCCGACGAACGCGTGGCAAAAAGCCCGGGTTACATGCCTTTTGGGGCTGGCCGCCACATGTGCATTGGGCAGCCGCTGGCCATGCTCACCCTAGAATCCACGATCAAACAAGTCATCTCGCGCTTTGAGATTGCGCCGCTGCCGGCAGACACACTGAAGAAGCTCGGACACGACGCTTTGCTCACATTACGCCCGCGTCATGAGCCCCACATTCGTTTGATCCCGCGTCAGTAGGACGTTCGTTTGCGCGCCAGCCTGTTTGCCCTTGCCTGAAACAGAAACGCTCTCTATGCGCTCCCCTCGGGAGCTCATCACATGCGCAAGTGGCTGCTGCTTGGTTTTCTCCATGGTGCGTGCGCCGCGCCTTCGCCCACCTCAACGCAAGTCAGCACCGAGCCAGCGAGCACAGCGCCCACTGGTGCTGAAACACCACAAGACGCGGAGATGCCGAGCACGAAACCGAGCAAGCCCGCGAAACCCAGCGGTCCCACAGGCCCGACCAGCGCTCCGGTCATTTGCCCGCCAGGCAGCAAGACGGAATGCTCCTCCTATCCCGCGCAGCTCCGCGGGGTTGGACGCTGCGTTGCAGGTACGCGGGCATGCAACGACACGGGGACCGCCTTCGGGCCGTGTGAAGGCGAAGTAGCGCCAGCGCGTGAAGACTGCGCGAACCAGATCGACGATGACTGCGACGGCGCGGTCGACGAGAACAAGGACTCGGACGGCGACGGCTTCTTCGAATGCGACAATGACTGCTGCGATAGCCCAGGCGTGTGCAGCGGCACCCCGAAGCTAGTGAACCCAGGCGCATTCGAAGTGGTCGGCAATCAAGTGGACGACGATTGTAATCCCGCAACGTCAGACACAACAGCACCGTTGTGTGATCCAGCTCCGTTGAATCCCAGCGCAAACGCCAAAGAGCTGGCGCGCGCTTTTGATATCTGCGGCGATGCCACCGAGGGCGGTAGAACGCCCGGCCTCATCTCGGCCACCCTCGTGGCTGCCGACGGTAAGACCATCACGCTCCCTAAAACACAGTACGGTGTGCTCACGGGTTACGGAAGCAATGTAGTGCCCCTTGCTTCCGCAACCATGGCGGCACTGTCGAGCGGAACAGCGCGTGACGAGAGCGACACGGGTTATGGCGGTACGATGGTGAACTGCGGCACGACTAGCGATCTGCCACCCGCCTACTCTGCCGCGCATGGTGGAACGTTGCAGACCACCGAAGACTGCGCGTCGTCGCAAGACCTTTACGACTCAGCCAACCTGAAACTGCGCTTGCGGGTGCCAACCAACGCCAAAGGTTTGGCCTTCAAGTTCAAGTTTTACTCGGCGGAATGGCCTGAGTTCGTTTGCTCCATTTGGAACGACTTTTTCATGGTGCTCCTCACTTCTGGCGCGAGCGGACTGCCTGCGGATCACAACATCTCTTTCGACGCGCTCAAGAATCCGGTCAGTGTGAACAATGCGTTCTTCGAGGTGTGCGATCCCGCCGCGCAGCATGGCGCGTGTCCTGCTGGCACAACGGATCTCGCAGGCACTGGCATCGCTGGCCCAGCATTAGACGATGGCGGCGGTACGCGCTGGCTCGAGACAACAGCGCCCGTGGTGCCCGGCGAGATCATCACGCTCGAGCTCATGATTTGGGATACCGGCGACCCCAACTACGATTCGCTGGTATTGCTCGACTCGTTCCGCTGGCTCACAACCGCGGCCGGCGTGGGGACCAAACCCGATTGATCGGCCGGCGTTTCCGCGCGTTCTGCCTGCGCTGCGCGAAACTTGTTCAAATCGAAACGCTGCGCCGCTCGGCACTGTTTTTTGCTGAGATCGACGCCAATGACGTCCATTCCCTTTTCACGCGCCACTTCGAGCAGAAGTCCCTTGCCGCTGAACAGATGCACGAGCGTCGTGCTCTTGCTCTCTTGCTGAATCATTCGCACAATCGCTTCGCAGCTATGCAGCCCAATGCCGCGCACCCACGCCGCAGGCCCACCGTTTGGAATCACGTCGCTGTAACCATGCTTCTGCGAATTACGCAGCGTTTGACTGAACAGCAGCATGTGCGAATACGTCGACCGTCCGAAGGTGGCTGTTCCCGCCGGCCTGCGACAAACAATGCGGTGCGAGAGTAACGAAAAGCCCGCGCGCTCGGCAGCCTGCTGAACGAAGAACGCCTTGTCGATCCACAGACCTTCGTGGCGAACGTCGCTTTGGTAGAACATCACCGGTGCATGCGGATGCACACGCGCAAGAATGGCGTCTGCCACTTCGCAGAACCATTTTTTCCATGGTTCGCGTGCGCTGTTTGGTAGCTCTGCCGCGTCGGGAATGGAGGCGACCACAGCCTGCGTTTCTGTGAACACCGTCTCGGCCAGGTAGGCCATGATGTCGGCCTGAATGATCGTTTTACTTGGCATGTGGCGTGGGCTTCTTTGGCACTAATCCGCCGGTAATCAAGCGAGCACCGCGTTGGAAGCTCAAGTAGTGCCAGGTCCACTCGAGCATGACCACGTAGCGGTTGCGAAAACCAACCAGGAAGAGCACGTGGACGGCCATCCACAAGATCCACGCGGGAAAACCAGCAAACCCAAACTTACCAAACTGCGCCACCGCGGCTGAGCGACCGATCGTCGCAAGGCTGCCCTTGTCCAAGTAGCGAAAGTCTTCGCGCGTTTTGCCTGCAAGCGTCTGGCGGATTGTTTTGGCCACGAACTTTCCCGCCTGCGACGCTGC
This sequence comes from Myxococcota bacterium, assembly GCA_044359465.1. Taxonomy (GTDB): domain Bacteria; phylum Myxococcota; class JADLHZ01; order JADLHZ01; family JADLHZ01; genus JADLHZ01. The sequence continues at coordinate 13,657 of JBIKMD010000004.1, read as the reverse complement.
GGGCGCCACACCGGGCACTGGCTTTCCAGCCGCATCCGTGATCGCTGCGACGTCACCAATGACGAACACTTCACTGCGACCGGGGAGCGTGAGCGACTTGTCGATCAGGACACGCCCACTGCGGTCAGCGGGCGCTCCTAGCTGCGCGCCGAGACTAGCGGCTTTGACACCGGCGCCCCAGAGGACGGTGGCCGACGGAATACGCACGTCAGCGCCATTGCTCGAATAACTCACCCCCAGCGAATCGATGGTTGTGACCTTCGCATTGAGCCGCACCTCGACGCCGAGCGCCTGAAGCTGCGCAATCGCACTCGCTTGCAGCTCCGGCTTGAACGCCACCAAAATGCTCGGCCCACCTTCGAGCAAGATGACTTTGATTTCGCCGTGACGCACGTGCCGAAAGTCGCGCGCCACAATGTAACGTGACAGCTCTGACAAAGCGCCCGCGAGCTCTACGCCAGTGGCGCCGCCGCCAATGACAACGAAGGTCAGCAGGGCTTGCCTGCGCGCGGCGTCGGTCGTTTGTTCGGCTTCTTCGAGCGCAATCAATACGCGTGCGCGGATGTCCGTCGCATCGTCGATGGTCTTGAGGCCAGGCGCTGCCTTTTCCCAATCGTCGTGTCCGAAGTAGTTATTGCGCGCTCCGGCAGCAACCACCAAATAGTCGTAAGAGAGCGGCCCCATTGTGGTCTGCAAAACGCGGGCATCGAGGTCCACACCTGTCGCCTCGGCGAGCAGCACCCGCGCGTTCTTCTGGGTGTGCACGACAGCGCGAATGGGCACGGCGATGTCTGCGGGAGACAAGCCGGCCATGGCCACCTGGTAGAGCAACGGCTGAAACAAGTGGTGGTTCGTTCGATCGACGATCGTCACGTCGACGTTGGCTTTCTTCAGGCCCTGAGCCGTCGCCAGCCCCGCAAATCCACCACCTACAATCACCACCTGCGGCTTGTGCATGTTTGCACATTGCTCTTTCACGCACTGCGGCGCAACGGCCCTCAAAAGATGGGGAAGACACAGATTTGAGACCACAGCGAACGCGGGTTAACCTCTGGTCACGTATGGCGAACCCACTTGCGGACATAGAAGCGCGCGTCAAAGAGGCCTTTGTGCGCGACCGCACGATTCTCAGCTTCACCGAATACTTCAAGCTCATGCAGGAGCAACCCAAAGAGCAGCTGCGCTCTGCGGCTCAGTACGTCAAAGCGGTGTTCGACCACTTCGGTACCGAGCCAGTGCAGCGCCCTTACGGCAGCTACACCCGCTACAAGCTGTTCGACGCGCCATTCTCGAACGGTGAAGGTCGCATCGCCGGGCAAGAGCACGTGCAAATGCAGATCTACAAGATTCTGAGTAACTTCGTGCGTGTGGGCCGGATCAACAAGATGGTCTTGCTCCACGGCCCAAACGGCAGCGCGAAAACGTCGCTCGTGAGCTGTATCGTGTCTGCCATGGAGGCCTACGCAAAGCTTCCCGTGGGTGCGATGTATCGCTTCAATTGGATCTTTCCGAAAGAACGCCTTGGCAAGAGCTCGCTGGGCTTTGGCGGCGACGGAGAGAAAGCCGCTTCTAGCGAAACGTTTGCGCACGTCCCGCCGGACATGATCGACGCGCGCGTGCCCGGCGAGCTCAACGATCATCCGATCTTTTTGATCCCAGTACCTGAACGCCAGCGTTTGCTCGCAGACATGCAAGAGAAGCTGGGCCCGGATTTTGTGGTCTCCGACTACATTCGACTCGGCGAGCTCGGGAAAAAATCGCGCACCATTTATGATGCGCTCCTTCAAGCTTACAATGGCGACTTCGTGCAGGTGCTCAATCACGTGCAGGTCGAACGTTTCTATCCGTCCAAGCGCTACAGTACGGCAGCCGTCACGATTGAGCCGCAGATGTCGGTCGATGCAGAGATGCATCAGATCACAGCTGATCGCTCACTTGCAGCGCTCCCCAAGTCACTCGCCAACGTGAGCTTGTTCAACTTGGCGGGACCGCTGGTGGACGCCAATCGTGGCTTGCTCGAGTTTGCCGACCTCTTGAAGCGCCCGGTTGAGACCTTCAAATACTTGCTTGGCACCGTAGAAACCCAGACGGTCAGCATTGGCGGATCGATCATCTATTTGGACCAGCTCTTCTTCTCGTCGACCAACGAGAAATACTTGGAGGCTTTCAAGCAACATCCGGATTTCACGAGCTTCAAGGGCCGCATCGAGCTGGTACCAGTCCCCTACTTGCTCACGCTCAAAGACGAGATTGAGATCTACAAACCGGTCATCACGGCGAAGACCGTTGGCAAGCCAGTGGCACCGCACGCCATTGAGGTCGCTGCCATGTGGGCAGTGCTCTCGCGTTTGCGCCGGCCAGACCCACATCGCTACGTGAAGGCGCTCACGGACATTGTGCGTGGTCTTGCTCCGGTGGAAAAACTACGCGCCTACAACGGCGAGCAGCTTCCCAAACGTTTGACGCTCACGCAGTCGAAAGAGCTCAAGCGCGCGCTGCCTGACATGTACTACGAGACCAAAGGCTTTCCGATTTACGAAGGCTCCACCGGCGCCTCCGCCCGCGAGATGCGCACCGTGCTGCTCAATGCCTCGTATAACCCGCGCTATACGAGCCTCACGGCCATGTCCGTCCTCGAGGAAATCGGTGAGCTCGTGAAGCTTGCGAGTGTCTACGAGTTCCTCCGCGACGAGGCGGTCGACGGCTACCACGACCACAGCAAGTTCGTGCGCGCGGTAGAGGGCGAATTGCTCGACACGATCGATGAAGAAGTGCGCACCTCGATGGGTCTCACCCAAGAAGGTAGCTACGAAGAGCTGTTCACGCGCTACGTCCTCCACGTCTCACACTGGGTGAAAAAGGAACGGCTGCTCGACAAACACACGGGCCGCATGAGCGAACCGGACGAAGACTTCATGCGCGAAATCGAACACGTCATCATGCCCAAAGAGGATGATCGTGTGGATTTCCGTAAAGGTTTGATTGGGCAAATAGGCGCGGCCTCGCTCGATGCGCCGAGTGAAGTTCCAGCTTACCCCGCGCTGTTTCCAAAATACCTCAAGCGCCTGGAAGAAGACTTCTTCAATCGCCGCAAAAAACAGGTCCATAAGAACAAGGAGAACTTCATGAAGTACTTCTCCGACCTGCGCGGCGAGCTGAGCGGAAAAGAGTCCGAGCAGGTGGCAACCATGCTGAAAAACATGACTCAGAAATACGGCTACACAGTCGAGAGCGCGAGAGAAACAATCGCGTTCCTATTATCTAAGCGCTATACGGACGAGTGAGGAATTCCATTCATGGCCCGACAAAAGATCCTCTGCCCCATCGATTTTTCAGAGAACTGCCGGCACGCGCTCAACTTCGTGATCGATTTGGCACAATCGCGCGAGGTCGAGATTTTCCTCTTCTACGTGGTTGAGGAGTCGCGCCGCCTGCACTTCAAAGGCGCCGCAGACAAGCTCGAAGAAGACCTCGAGCGCATGAAAGATCTCATGGTCAATGAGCTTGGCGTCTACCAGACGAAGACGGGCCGCGCGGCGTCGATTGGTGAAGTGCACCGCCGCATTGCCAACGGAAAACCCTGGGAAGAGATTCTGCGCATGGCCGGCGCCATTACCTGCGACATGATTGTGATGGGTGCATCGCGCAAAGGGAAAAATGCAGCGCGTGTGCTCGAACAAGCCCCCTGCACGACCATCTTCGTTCGCGAGAAGGACATGGAATTCGTGATGCCGGATTAGAGCGTCAGGACTTCGATTTCAGCGACAGACTTCAAGTAGTGCGGTACGCCATCGGTAGTGCTCACCCGCACGCGAATCCAGCGCACAGTCTCAGAGCCATTCCACGCGATGTACGCCCAATTCGGGTAGGCCGAGGTGCCTGGCCCGTAAACTGCCAAAGGAATTTCGAAGGCGGCTGGAATCGTCGCAGTATTCGTTGCCGACGCTTCGAGCGTAATGCTCGTCGATGTCAGATCAGGCGTGAGCACCAGGTTGTAGATGAGCACTTCAGAGATGGGCGCAGGCGGGCTGCCAAGATCGACCAAAAACGAAATCTGGTTGCTCGCAAAAGTGAACGATGGCTCCATGAGACCATCTTTCGCTGTTGGAGCGGTCACTGCTGCCCCGGCCGCGTCAACGAAAGTCATGGTGCTCGCGTAGCTCGAACGCATGAGATCCACCCAGCTTCCGCTGACCGTCTTCATCGACGTGCGATGACGGTAGGTCTTGCCGTCGTTCTTGCTTGTAGAGAACAGCAGGAACTTCGCTGCGGTAGTTGAACGGAAGGCCGCACGAGGAACGGGAAGGACCGTCGTCACATCATAGGTCCCCCACTCTAGGAAGAGTGGCGGCGTCTGCGTGTTGTCCGTTCCGTACGCGAGCATGGCGTAAGGCACCGTGGTGTCCACGGTATTCCCAGCAGGAGCGCCGGTTGCCACATCGAAGTTCACGAGCTCACCAGACGCGGACACGGTTCCCGTACCGCCATCCCACAGCTTCACGCTGCCTACCGCGATTTCGCTCGTGGTCGCAGTGAAGTTGAACCAATCGCTCGTCGTTGCGAGGTCCGTGCTGGTGGCGCTCGTATAGTGCACGAGCAAATCGGCGAAGGTGGTGGCGCCCGTCTTGGTCACCTGCGCGGCGGTGAGAGAAAAAGAGAACTTGCCCGCAGCGTCAGCGGTGGCCTCGTATTTGCTGGCCGAGAAGTCGCTGATGAAGTCCGCGAGAACGGGATAGTCGACGAGCAGATGCTTCATTGACGCTTGAAAATTGTCGACTTTGAGCACGACCACTTTGTCACCGGCGCCTACGCTGCCATCAGCGCGTACCAGGGTGCCACTGACCACGTAGGTCTTCTCCGGCGTGGGCGCCGGCGGATCATTGTCATCGACACGAATGGAGATGTTGCAGGCAGACAAAGCCAGGGTTCCGAGCAAACACAAGGCGCTGCGTTGTGATGAAAACAGCATGGTTACTTCCCTTCTACAGTGATTTGAATGCCACGGAGGCGACCGACGGTGTTGATCATGGCGTCGAGCTCGCGACCCATGTTGTCAGCGCGGCGACGCACGTCATCGAAGTTGCTACGCGCTGGTGGGGGCAGCTGGCCCGGCTGCGGCGCTGGTGGCACCTTGCAGGCAGCGGCAACCAGTTTTTGGTTTTCTTGCGCACGTACATCCAGGCTGCGGAACTCGCTCAGCAATTGCTCGTAGCGGCTCTTGAGCCCAGCGAGCTCGCGGTTGTCCAGGTTGAGCTCCGCTTGCAAACGATTCCAGTCGCTGAACAGCGCGGCGCAGCGATCGATCGTCGCTTGCTGGGTTTCGCCTGCGATCAAGTTGTTGCAGCGTTTTTCTGCGTATTCGCGCCGCAGCGGTTCAATGTTTTTTTCCAGCGTATCGATCGAAGTCTTGTTCTTGCTCATCTCGGTGCTCACCGCGATGAGCGCATTTTCCACCAGCTTGGCGCGGCGGTTGATGTCTTCACCAGCGCTCTGATGCACGGGGCAGTTTGGATCGTTGGCACAGCTTGCGTCGAAGCTGCGCTGCGAGGCCACAACGCGTTCAGTATACACTGCCACGAGCCGCTCCGAACCTGCGCGTGCAGCATTTAGCTCATCCATACGACGTTTGAGCTGCGCGAGCTCGGCATTGGCACCAGCGAGATCCGACTTTGCGCGGTCCAAACGTTGTTCGTCTTGTGTCAAGATGGCGCGTCGCTGCGAGCAGACGTTCGCTTGACCGACGTTGTTTGCTTGCGCGGGCGGCGCTGGCGGAGGTGTGGTTTGCGGCGGCGGGTTAGACTGCGGCGGCGGAAGCGCGGGTGCAGGACGTGGGGCTTCCCGACGCTGCGCGCGAGGCTGCGCAAACGCAGGCGTTTGCTCCAGCGTTAGACCAACGAACGAACAAACACAGAAAACGAATACGGTTTGCTTCATTTCGACTCTTTCTTGCCCCGAGTTTCATGCTTGGCTGTGGGGCGCGAAGTGCGTAGCCAACATACGGGCGCAACACAAATGCGGGCCGGGGCAAGTTGATCTTTTCTGCAATTCCCCACATCAGCGCCTACATGGTCGCCAAACCACGAAAAAAAGCCGTCAAGAAGTCTCGCTCGGTTGCCATCACCGGTGTGCACACGTTTTTGGGGCAGCGTTTGCTGCGTGAGCTCGCGGGCGATCCTGCTTACGGCAAAATTGTCGCGTTCGATTTGTCTCCTCCGCGCATGGGTGAGAAAGTGATCTACGAGAAGATAGACCTTTCTGAACCAGGTGCCGATGCGCGTATGCGCGACGTGCTCGTTCGGGAGAAAGTCGACACCGTTTTGCACGCGGCTTTTCTTGGCGACCCAACGCGTGACGAAGCCTACGCACACGAGGTGGAATCTATTGGCACGATGTACGTGCTCGCCGCCGCGGCCGAAGCCAAGGTGCGCAAGTTCGTTCTCTGCTCTTCAACCCTCTGCTACGGCGCGGACCCGCTCAATCCCAACTATTTGACCGAGGCGCATCCCCTCGGACGTCAGGTGGCATCGCCGTACATCGCCGGCAAGATTGATGCGGAAGAACAAGTCAAACGCTTCGCCGAGGAACATCCGAAAACGGTTGTCACCGTGCTACGCCCTTGCACTGTCGTAGGTCCAAGCATCGAGAGTTATGCCACGCGTTTTCTGAGTCGACGCGTGGTGACGACCATCCTTGGCTTCGACCCGCTCGTGCAGCTCTTGCATGAGGACGACTATGTTGCTGCGTTCAAGCTGGCACTCGATCGTGATCTCAACGGTGTGTTTAATCTTGCCGGTGATGGCGTGTTGAAACTATCGAGCGTGTTTCGTTTGACGGGAGCGCTGGTGGTACCGGTTCCTTACCTCGTCGCGTTCACGACCATGAAGGTTCTGTGGGCAGCAGAGCTTGCAGACGCGCCGCCGCGCCTACTCGACTACCTGCGCTATCTTTGCGTCGCGGACGGCAAACGCGGACACGATGTGTTCGAGCTAGCTTACTCGTCCAAAGAAGCGCTGCTCGATTTTACAGACACCCTGAAGCTCCGCCGCGTCAGAGCGCGTGAGTCGTCACTTTCGCTTTGAGGAGAAGCACCGGCCATGGTGCATCGAGTGATGGCGCATCAACCACCGCAAACTCACCAAAGTCCCAGTCAGGACGCGTGATGAGGTCCTTGACCAGCTTGCGCGCTGAGTAACGCGCAGTCACTTTCAACGCCGGGAAGAACTTTCCAAACGCATTGCGCTCGTGCTCGATGCGGCTCACGCTCTGCTCGGCGATGGAAAACACATCCGTCGCTGGCGCAGTACGAACATGCACCGCATCCTTTTGCGTGATCACCACCGTCGAATGCGCGAGCACCAAAAAACCAGCAAACGTGCGCTCGCCTTTTGCAGGCAACCAACGCGGCGGCTGGGGACTACGCGCAATGGGGCCCAAGTCTTCGACTTCGAGCACACGCTCGAGCACCAAGTCCTTGCCCTTGCGCTGCGCAGTGACCTCTTCACCAATGATGACGATCGCTTGCGCATCATCGTTTTTGACCGTGATCGCCACACCATCATCCGCGGGTTTGGCTTCGAAAGTGACGGCCGCAAGCAGCAGGCAAAACAACATCCACTGAGCTTATCAGAACAACGAGAGCTGCGCAGAGGGCCGCGTTGGTGGTGGCGCTTTGATGAACGCGGCGGCGCTCAGTGGTCCAAGGCCTTTATCCAGTCCGTGCTTTTTGGACGCGGCATGAAACAGCGCGCGGATTTGCTCAGCGTACACGCCAGTTCCGCGCATGCGATCGCCGAAAGTGGAATCGTTGAGCTTGCCATCTCGGCAATCTCGGATGCGGGCAAGCACCTTCCTTGCGCGATCCGGTAGGTGTTGCTCGAGCCAGCTAGTAAAGAGCACATCTAAGGGAGAAGCCAGCCGCAGCAGCGTCCAACCTGCGGCCCCAGCACCCGCCTGCGCCGCTGCTTCGAGCACCCGAGGAATCTCTTCATCGTTCAAACCAGGAATGATCGGAGCCATCACAATGCCAACAGGAATACCGGCGGCTTTCATGGCCTCAATCGCTTTGAGCCGGAGCTCCGGCGCAGAGGCCCGCGGCTCGAGCTTGCTCGCGAGATCTGCGTTGAGCGTCGTCAGGGTGATGTGAACCTGCGCAGCCTGCACGCTTGCGAGCTTCTGCAGCACGTCAATGTCACGCCGCACGAGCGCGTTCTTGGTAATGATGCCAATCGGCTGCAGAAATTCCGCACACACTTCCAAACATTGCCGGGTGAGCCGCAAGCGCCGCTCGACCGGTTGATAACAATCCGTATTACCAGAGAAGGTAATGGGCGAAGGCTGCCACTTGGGGGCGCTGAGCGCCTTGCGGAGCAACGCGGGGGCATCACGTTTCACCATGATTTTTGATTCGAAGTCTAAACCTGCCGAAAAACCCAAGTACTCGTGCGAAGGCCGCGCGTAACAATAAGGGCAACCATGTTCACACCCACGATAGGCGTTCACGCTGTAACGAAACGACAGATCCGGACTGTCATTCTCGGACAGCACGCTCTTGGACGCGTCGTAGAAAAACTGGGTCTTAGGTGACGGAAAAACGTCGGCGACGTCTTCACCCTCGAGCACGTTCACCTGCGGCGGTTCATACAGGACGTGCAGCCGCTGGAAACGATTCTCAGGGTTTTCGCCCGTGCCACGGCCTTTCATGGGAGGACGTTTATCCATACTGAACAAATTATCAGCCACAATGAAAAAAGGCCAGCATCTCTGACCTCATATACACTGCGCCTATGTCTACGAAGCCTCCGCCCAAGGATCCCTTCGCGAATCCAGCAGCCGCGCTCGATCCGGACGACGACTTTGCCGGCCTCGATGCCTTTTCTGAAGGCAACCAGGAGATGGACGATCGCGAAGCCACGTCGATTGTGCCCATGCTCGGACACAAATCGAGCGACCACACGCCTGCCCTCGCAGACGACATTGCCCGCGCCAAAGAAGTGGGCGTCTCGCTCGCTTCATCAACCATCGAGCCACTGCCTGAGAGTCCACGGGCCGTCATAGACTTTGAGGGCGGCGCGCGAGACTCGGTGCCTGTCTCCAAAAGCGTATTCGTCATTGGCCGAGGCAAGGAAGTCGCTGACGTCGTGCTGAGCGGCGAGAAAGTCAGCCGCCATCACGCAGCCATCATCTTCGCCTCGGGCGAGTTCTTCATTGAAGATCTGCACAGCACCAACGGCACCTTCGTGGGCGGCAACCGCGTCAATCGCGCAAGACTCGAACCAGGCACGCAAGTGACGATTGGCGAGCATGTGATGACTTTGCGTTGGGAATACTGAGAGGCGTAAGCCAGCTTTCGCAGGAACGATCGCGTGTCCAACATCATCGCGGTGCTCGGCCCGACAAACACCGGCAAGACCCATCGGGCGATCGAGCGCATGCTCGATTTTCCAACCGGCATGATCGGTCTCCCTCTGCGTTTGCTCGCGCGCGAAGTGTACGATCGCGTCACAGCGCGCGTCGGTGAAGACAAGGTCGCGCTCATCACTGGCGAAGAAAAACGCGTCCCGCCGCTCGCCGTCTACTGGGTGTGCACGGTGGAAGCGATGCCGGTCAGCAAAGCCGTCGACTTCATTGCGATCGACGAGATTCAACTCTGCGCGCATCCGCAACGGGGCCACGTGTTCACGGACCGTCTGCTCCATACGCGTGGCGAAAAAGAAACTTGGTTCCTTGGCAGCGATTCTATGCGCGATCTCATTCAGGAGCTGGTGCCAGTCGCGCAGATCCAGACGCACCCTCGCCTGTCGCAGCTGTCGTTTGCGGGCGCGCGCACGCTCTCGCAGATTCGACCCCGCAGTGTAGTGGTCGCGTTTACCGTGGGCGACGTTTACACGCTCGCGGACCGCCTGCGCGTCAACAAAGGTGGCACGGCGGTCGTGCTAGGCGCTTTGTCACCGCGCACGCGCAACTCACAGGTGGCCATGTTTCAGTCAGGCGAGGTGGATTACCTGGTCGCGACTGATGCGATCGGCATGGGCCTGAACCTCGACGTAGCGCACGTGGTCTTTGCGGCCCTCGAGAAATTCGATGGTCGCGAGCAAAGGCAGCTCGAGCTGGCCGAGCTAGGACAAATCGCGGGCCGCGCGGGCCGTCACTTGAAGGATGGTACCTTCGGTACACTCTCACCAGTGGAGCTTCCTCTGTGGGCCGCGCAAGCGATCGAACAACAGAAATTCCCCGCACTGCGCCGCCTGAGCTGGCGTGAACACGACTTGGATTTCAGCTCGGCGGAGGCGTTGATTGCATCACTGCGCACGCCATCCAAACGCGCTGTGTTGATTCCCGTTGAACACGCTGAAGACACGGACGCGCTCACCTGGCTCAGCCAGCAGCCAGACGTACGGAGCAGACTCGGCAGTGAAGCGCGCGTCCGGCTGCTTTGGGATGTGGCGACCGTGCCGGATTTTCGCAAGCTGATGTTCGAGACGCATGTGCAAGAGCTAAGGGAGATCTTCCTCGGACTTTGTGATGGGCCGCTCGCGAGCGAGTGGATCGAAAAAAAGGTCAAACCCCTTTCTGACACCACGGGTGACGTGGAGACGCTGATCTTTCGCATCACATCGCTACGCACCTGGGCTTATGTAGCGCAGCGCGCTGAGTGGCTGGCGCAGCCCATGGTCTGGCGCGATCGCACCGTCGCAATAGAAGATCGTTTGAGCGATGCCTTGCACGGCGCACTCGTGCAACGCTTCGTGTCGAAACAGGGCAAAGCGCGCAAGGCTAGAAAGGATGAACAGCCGAAGATCGCGCCCGCACCAAAGGTGGCTGCCGACCATCCTTTCGCGGGCCTGCGCAGTATGCGTGATCAACTGGCGCGCGCAGCTGCGAACATCAAAGACGCCCCCGAAGAAACCCGCTTCGAAGCCTTGGTGGACGCCGCGCACGAGGCGTTCTCGGTTGACGGGCGAGGTGTCGTCACGGCGGACATTGATGGCGAAGCGCTTGCGCTCGCGCGTTTACACGCGGGGCGTAACCTGCGCCTGCCGGACGTCAAGCTGGAACCGCTTCCGTTTCTCAGCAAAGGCCTGCGCAGTCGGCTCGAACGCCGACTCAATGCCTTCGCGCGCGATCTCGTCTCTCGGCTCGTCGCCCCCGTTGCACTTTTGGAGCACGCAGACAGCGCGGCCGTGCGCAGCTTGGGCTACGAGCTGGTGAGCCAACTCGGCAGCGCTGACGCCAGCAAGTGGAAGCTCACTGAGCGCGATCGGGACATTTTGCGGAAAGAAGGCATTCACCTAGGGCGCCTCACACTACATGCGCCGCGACTGCTCGAGCGCTGGGCCCTCGCGCAGCGCATGATGCTCACCACCGTTTACCGAGGCCCGGTTACGCTCGAGCGCGCCGACCAGGAAACATTGCTCACGCTAGGCCACGTACGCGTAGGGCGTCAGGTGCTCAGGCAGGATGCGGTGGACTGATGGGGATCGATGAATGGGCGCACAGGCTCACCCGGGATCTCATCGCGCTGACCGAACCCAAAATGCGCGAGCACCGCATCGTAGAGTGGTTGTGCGACATGGAACCGGACTACGCGGTGCGCGTGATCGCACAGATCGCGGAAACCTCGCGGCGTAAGGATCCAAACGCGCAAGCAGTGATGCACGCGCTGCTCAACCTGAGAAAACATGAAGAGACGATCGGCTATCAGCGTCTCGTCGAGCTGTACCGACGCGCCGACGATCTTGCCCTCGAAGAAGTCAAAACGCTGCTTCTCGATGGCCGAGCGCAGCGCACCAGTGCAAAACGGGGCCAAGACAACTACCGCCTCGAGAAGACCTTAGGAGAGCGCAAACAGCTCGCGACAACGCGTGATCGCGACATGATCGATCGTTTGATGCATGATACGCATCCGCATGTCATTCGCATTTTGCTCACCAATCCGCGCCTGGTTGAGGCGGATGTCATCAAGATGGCAGCCGCAAGGCCCCTGGCAACCGCCGTCGTAGACGAGATCGTACAAAGCGCAAAATGGATTGCCCGCTACCGCGTCAAACATGCGCTCGTCAGCAATCCGTATACGCCAGTGAACATCGCCGCGCGTCTGCTTGGGTATCTTTTGCACTCGGATCTGGTGGCGGTAGCGAACAACTCCACGATCAGCAAAGAAGTGCGCGCGCACGCGGAGCGTTTGCTGGGTAGAACAGCCGCGCACTGACCATCGCCGGCGTTTACGGCCATCGGGACCGACGTGAGCCGATGGATGCCAAGCTCGAGCAACGTGCGCCAAAGCACCGGTCACTGCACCACTTCATCGCTGATGCGCCCTGGGGCTACTGAGCCGAGCTCGGTCCGTACGCCCAAAAAAGTGTTTGGCGCGATGAAGAACGAAGTCGTCGCGGTAACCCGAAGAAAGGCGCGCGACTGGCGGCGTCGCTGCCGTGCGGTCCCGGATGTCGTAGGCGCAATTAATACCACCGCTGTAGCGGCTCACAGCGCTAGGGTTGGGCAACGAGAGATCGCACGCGACCTTCGAACGCGGCTCCGCTTTGCTTCCGCTCGAACGAAGGCGTTGCTGAGACGGCCTTGGTCGCCTCGCTGCAAGTGCTGCTAGTGCTTTGGCGTGCACCGCCTGTTTGCCGCAGCACTCGGGACCGGGCAGCCGCTACTGGGATGGAGGTCCTCGCACGAGTCAGGACACGAGCATGACCCGCAGCTTTGGTTGGGTGTCGTCAGTTTTGGCGATGGACGGCGCGAGTTTCTCGTCGCGACGTAGTCAGACGACGCCCGCACCTCGAAGGCAAATGGTACTTCTGCCTAAATTATACAAGAGGACGGGTTCGGCTAAACGCAGCAAAAAATCACCATCCAACAATCCACTTCGACAGATGCGTATTACCCGCAAAAACAGGCACAAAACAGCCATTATTGTGTTGACATATTTCATATCTGCCGTATATTCGTTCGATGATTCGCGCGCCTCGCCAAACAGTGCTTCCCTTCGGTGTTCGTGAGCGAGTCGTGAACCGTCAGATTCGCGAACGCGCTGCGGGCAAGAAGGTTCGGCGCGGTCCTGGGCGTCCTCCCAAGGTGCGTGCGGCTTCGGAGAAGCGTGTGGTGCCGCACGTCAAACGCGAGGCACTCGCGCCCAAAACGGCTGTTCATGTCACGTTGACCATGTGCAAGCGCGTGCCCAATCTGCGCACGCGCAAGAAGTATGCGCTCGTCAAACGCGCGCTCGCGCGTGGACGAGTTGACACTTCCGCCGCAAATCCATTTGGCTTTCGGCTGATCCATTTCGCGATCTTGGGCGATCACATGCATCTCGTTTGTGAGGCGGATAGCGCGGGCGCGCTCTCACGTGGGGTTCAGAAGATCACGATCAGCCTCGCGCGTTTGCTCAACGCAGACGGCGTGCGTGAAGCGGGCGGGTCACTGAATCCGCGCGGCGGTTCGTTTCGTGAGCGTAAGGGCTGGATCGGCAAGGTCTGTCGCGAGCGCTATCACTCGCACGTCCTGCACTCGGAGCGCGAGATGTCGCTTACGCTCGACTATCTCTTTCGAAACGCCGAAAAGCACTTCGGCAGCAACAGTCCAGCCACGTTCGACCTGCGTACGCCTGGTGGCAGCGTTGTTCGTGTCTCGATCGACCAGTTCACTTCATTCG
>JBIKMD010000310.1:0-5802 GCA_044359465.1 Myxococcota bacterium | reverse complement strand
ATGATACGGTCGCGACGCAACGTCGCTGATCAACGGATCGCCGCTCGCTGTTCGCGCACTGAGCAACCGCTGCAAGGTCATACGTGGATAAGGGAGCGCTGCAGCATCCCATAAATCGAGAAACGCGATCTGGTCAGAAGCAGACAACACAACGAAGTCTGGTGACTCGAGCACGTCGGTGACTGGGTTTCCGAGCAGCGCGTACGCACGCCGTCGAGCGGCTTCATCCAGAGGCTCGGCTGCGATGATCGTTTCCATCACGAGCGTAGCAAACGCAAAATCCAAGACACGCGCACCTTCATGCAGGGGCCACATCTGATTGAGCAAGGTGTTCACCTGTTCGCGCGGCAATGCAGCGAGCGCAGGATGTGTCATGATGCGCGCGAAGAGCGCATCACCATCCGTGCCGGTATGGGCACGCCCGCGCGCGAGCGAGGCGTCAATGGCGCTACGTTCCACCAAATCGAACTCACTGAGCGCGAGTAGCTCACGCGCAGCAGGCGGCGTCATGAGTGGAGGGGCAGGCGTTTTGGTGCGGGCTTTCAGGTGCGTCAGAGACGGTGATGAAAACACGCGGCCTGCTTCTGACGCCGTCCGAGCAGTCGCAGCGCGAGCGGGGCTCGAAACGACAAATGAAGGTCTAGACACGCGCATGTGCTGCACTGAGCAATCAGCGTGCCGGCATGGTGTTTATTGGGGAAATCGCTGCGCGAGGACAACGCCAGGCGACATCGCGTCAAAAAATTTGGACGAAGTTGGCTAGCGCGAGTGTCGCGGCCGACAGCACAACGACAACAATGGAGACCACTTGGGCCTCGGACCATCGCCCAATCCGGGGCCGCACGCTGACCGTCCGATAGAAATCGGCAACAAAGCGGTAGCTGCCGTAGCTCAAGAAGAAAAGGGGCAGTAGTCGACCGCTAGGCACGCGGTTTAAATGCGCCGTTATCACGAGCGCAAACACAATCAATACACTGACGAGTGATTCGATGAGCTGGATAGGAACCATTCGGCCCTGTGGGACAGGCCCCGGCGTAAAGCGACGCCAGGTTGTTACCGGCTTGAGAAGGTGCGCGGGATAGTGGACTCCCCACGCTGCAGGTTTGCCATAACAACACCCACCGAAGAAGCAGCCAAAACGAACAAACGCCAACATTGTGGGAATCACGAGCGCAAACAAGTCGAGACTCGAACGGAGGCTGAGTCCGAGCAAACCGCCAGACAGAAGATAACAAGGGAGACCAAAGAACAACGTGTCCTGCATGAACGAGCGCGAGCGTTTGCCCCTGAGTTTGAATTTTGCCAGCAAATACGCTTCGTAGCCCAGCAGCAGGAGCAGAAACTGTAAAAGAACCCTCCACAGCGCATTGCTCGACACGTAGGTGGTGTACCAAACGATCACCCCGAGTGCCGCCGCGACGCAGCAATCCCATGCTACAAAATACGGGTGGTAACGACGACCGAAGATTCGGATCTGGTGTCCGGCCACCACCAACGCATCAAGAACTCGAGCGACAGCGGGCACTTGTTTCCCACCTTCCGCTTCGCGCTGCGCAATCATGAGGCTTGTCTCGTTCAAGTGAGTTTCACAGGTTGGGTTTGCGCAGCGCCGTGCGGTCTTCGCGCTCCGCAACAGCTAGTCGCTCAGGCGGACCGCTGACCGAGCGTCCAAGGTAGTGGCTACCCCAGTCAGCGGTTCCGCCATCTCGAATCACGTCGAATCCGTGCGCCGCGACGATGCGGGCGAGTTCGTCAGGACTGACCAATGTTCTGATCGGCTCTCGCCCCGACTTCACGAGAAGCATCAAAGCGCGGCCGCGCACACTGTCATCCGGCGGTACCCAATAGCTGAGCACCAAGGTCGATCCTTGCGAAGCGCGTGATGCAAGTGTCGCGAGCGTAGCGTCGATCGCCGCCCTGGTTAGGTACATTGCGACACCTTCCCAGAGAAAGAACGTTGGAGCGCTCGGGTCGTGCCCAGCAGCAGTGAGCGCGCTAGCGAGGTCGTCGTGTTCGAAGTCGACGCCCACAAAACGCACGGCCTTCGCGACCTGCGTCAAGGCGGCGACTCGCGCTCGTTTATACGTCTGTACCTTTGGGTGGTCGACTTCGAATACGGTGGTGCTTCGGAGCGACTCGAGTCGGTACGCGCGCGAATCGAGCCCGGCACCGAGGATCACCATTTGTGTTCCGCGCGCAGCGAAGCGGGCAACTTCGTCGTCTATGACACGCGTTCGCAGACTGAGGTGATCCGCACTCCCCAGCGACGCAACACGGGCGAATGTAAGCATGGCTCTTCGAGCGACGCCGCGCGACCTACGTGTGAGACGTAAAATGGAATCGTACGGAGCTGGGACCAGTTTCTCGGCTATCAAGTCTTGCGCGACGGCCCTCTTGTCGTACGACAGCGCCCCACGCGCACACGCAACCCATGTGGCCGTCGTGCTGGGTCGCGCTTCGTCGTCAACCTCCTGTGGTCCAGCGTGACTGTGTTCTCGCTTGCTCGCCATGCACCCTCTTGCTGGAGGCGCGCCCCTACTCTCGCGAAAAAAATCGCGCGAGCGAAATCGAAAAACACGACGGGCTGCTACATTTCACGCCGGCACTTGGTCGTCATTGGCTCGAGCGAGAGCGCAATTGCGAGAGCATGACGCAACCTTCTTGGCGCAGCTCGTTCACCTGCTTAGACGCTGGGGACGTGGGTATTGGTTGAGTCTCGATTGCTGTGGCGCGCTCGCGCTCCCGCCTGAGCATGCAGTGCCGCCTGGCAACACGCTCCTGGCATTCGGCTTGCGGTTTTCAGAACGGCGCTTTGGGCTAGTTTGGTTTGTCGTCTGCGAACGCGCGCTTCGGGCGTCGCTACGTTGCCAGACGACACCGCACACTCAGGCTCCGCGCTGGTCCGGTGATACGCGAATGAAGTGCCTGGGGTGTGGGGATGGTGAGAAGTTGGAACGAAGCTCTAACGAGAAGCGATTCAGCGCTTGAATACGAACGGGAAAACGAGCGGGAATGCGAACGGGAATACGAACAGGATTACGAACGGGAATGGGAGAAGCACACTGGCTTAGCAACAAACGAACTCGTTAGGCAAAACGGCCTAGCGCAATTACCACGGAAGCGTGTCGTTCTCGTGGAAGAAGCCGCCCGAGGCGGCATCGGCGGGCAAGGTTGCAAGGCGCACGGTGGTTTTGCTGCTGCCTTCAACTTCGAGTGGCGCGTTAGATCCGCCGAGCTCGGTCTTGACCCAACCCGGATGCGCCGAGCTCACTTTGATGGGCGTGTCCTTCAGCGCATGTGCCAAATGAATGGTGAACGCGTTGAGCGCGCTTTTCGAGGCATTATAAGCGAAGGCTTTCGCCGAATCGATTGGCGAGCTCTTTGCCGCGTGCAAGGTGAGCGACCCGAGAATGCTCGACACGTTCACGATGCGACCGGCCTCGGCTTTACGCACGAGCGGAAGCAGCGCACGCGTAAGGCGCACCACAGCGAAGAAGTTCACGTCGAAGGTGCCAGCAAGCTCATCCATCGAGCCAGCGATCACCGTGGGCACAGCCCCGCGTGCTTCTTTGAGCACGCCCGCGTTGTTCACGAGCACATCGAGCTTCTTGTACTTACGCTCAATCAAAGAGACGACGTTGGCATCCGTCTCTGGCTTCTCAGCATCATAAACGACGCTGTCGGCTTCAATGCCTTCTTTAGCGAGCGTCGCTACTGCGGCTTTGCCTTTGGCTTCGTCACGCGCGCCAATGATCACTAAAAAACCGAGTTTGCCGAGCTCACGCGCCGTATCAAAACCAATACCGCGATTGCCACCCGAGATGAATGCGACTTTCCCATTCGTTGCCATGTATGACTCCAGCGCCGCAGCGCGTTTGGTAGCGAGCCGTACATCAAGCAGAGTTATTCCCGTATTTCAAACCTTCTCGCGCAATGCCAATAAACGCAGGCCGTTGAGCACCACAAAAATCGTGCTGCCCTCATGCAAAACAACAGCTTCAGCAACACGTACCCAACCGAACACGGCCGCACACATGAGCACGCCGCTCACCCCGAGTGAGATGATCAGGTTCTGACGGATCACTGAGGTTGCTGCTCGTGCCACATGTACAGCGAACGGAAGCCGCGCGAGCCCCTCACTCATCAACACCACGTCTGCGGCTTCCAGCGCGGCATCCGAGGCTGCGCCGCCCATGCTCACACCAACGGATGCTGCAGCGAGCGCGGGCGCATCGTTGACGCCGTCGCCAATCATGGCCACGCCGCCCTCGTTCTTCAACTGCTGCACAGCGCGTACTTTTTCTTCTGGCATCAGCGGTGCGCGTGCATCACTCAGTCCCACTTGCGCCGCTACGGCCTTTGCCACGCGGTTGTTGTCGCCAGACAACATCACAGTTTGCGTGACGCCCAGCCCATGCAGTGCACGCACAATCGCCACGGCTTCCGGTCGAAGTGCGTCGGCGATGCCGAGCACCCCTAAATAAATCCCCTCCTGCGCGACGATGGCACAAGTGAGACCGGCGGCTTCGAGCGCGCTGACTTGCGAGCGTACGTTTTCTGGTGCGTCAGGGAACAAAGCTAAGCTTCCTACGCTCACCTGACGCCCATCCACTTTGGCGCGAAGCCCCTTGCCATGCACCGCTTCCATGCCATCACACGCGAGCAACGACAGGGAGCGCTGCTTTGCTGCGCCTGTGATTGCAAGCGCCAACGGATGCGCACTCGACGCTTCAGCGCTCGCCGCTGTTCGCAATAGGACTTCTTCGCTCACACCAAACGGAAGTACACGCTGCACTTCTGGTTTGCCCTTGGTGAGCGTGCCCGTTTTGTCGAACGCAACGGTGCGAATGCTTCCGAGCGTTTCCAGGTGTGCGCCGCCTTTGAACAACACGCCTGAGCGCGCGGCACGCGCCACTGCGCTCAGCACCGCGGCCGGCGTAGAGATGGCAAGCGCACAGGGCGAAGCCGCCACCAACAGCGACACCGCGCGAAGCATGGCCTCTTTGGTACCCGTGCCGATCAACATGAGCACCACGGCAAAAACCGGTGTGGCGACCATGACCAAAGGAACGAACTTGCGCTCGATTCGCTGCGCAAAACGTTGCGTCTTGGACTTTTGAGTCTCGGCCTCGGATACCAAGTCGATCATGCGAGCCAGCGCGCTGTCTTGCGCCAGCTTGGTCACCTTTATTTCGAGCGCACCTTCTATGTTCAAAGTCCCCGCGAACACTTCACTGCCCGCATGCTTGACGACCGGAATACTCTCGCCCGTGAGCGTCGCTTGATCCACCGAGCTTGCGCCTTTGCGTACGATTCCGTCGAGCGGCACACGGTCACCAGGACGCACTTCAATCAAGTCACCACGCGCGACCTTCGCGAGTGGTACCTCGCTAACGCCTTCACTGGTCACGCGGCGAGCTGTTTCCGGCCGCAATTTCCCGAGTGAATCAATCGCGCGACGTGCGCGGTCCATGATGCGGTGCTCGAGTGTGTGACCGATGCTGAACAGGAACAGGAGGAACGCACCCTCGAAATACGCGCCTAAAACACTCGCGCCAATGGCCGCGAACACCATGAGACTTTCGATGTCTAGGCGAAACTGACGCAGTGAATTGAACGCATCACGTGCGGGAAATGCGCCCGCACACAGCAAGGCCAGCACGTAAAAAGGCATGGCATTGCCAACAAGCGAGAGTTTTTCCGCGGCAAACCCGAGCGCGAGCAACACGCCAGAGGCGATAGACAGCGGCATGGCAAGCTTTGGCGCAAGGCCGCCGCCGTGCGCGTGATGTGAACACGCAT
>JBIKMD010000309.1:0-5810 GCA_044359465.1 Myxococcota bacterium | reverse complement strand
CCGCTGTGGGTTTCATTGCGCTCGCCGGCGTTGCAGTCCTGAACGGTGTCGTCATGGCGACTGAGGTACGGCGTGCGCTCGATAATGGGTTGGTTTTGATGCGGGCCATTGAACACGGCGCGGCCGAAACCCTGCGTGCGGTCCTGACGACAGCAAGCGTGGCAGCACTCGGTTTTCTTCCAATGGCACTCAATACGGGGGCTGGCAGCGAAGTGCAGCAACCACTCGCCACCGTGGTGGTCTTCGGCATCTTCGGCGCGACAGCGCTGATGCTTTTGGTTTTCCCCGGAATTCTGGCGATCACGCTTCGCGACAAAACTTGAGGCCAAGAAACTAGGTTGCGCGCCTAGCGAGCATTTGCATCATGCCTTGAGCTTCGCTATTTTTCCCGTTGTGCCTACCTGGGATCCCATCCTTTTCTCGAGTCGAAAAATCGCGAGCGCTGGGCAAGATCCCTTGCTGCTGACGGTATGCAACGCTGACGTCCTGACCAATGACGACTGGATGGAATACCTACTCGGAGCGCAAGAACGCCAAGGTTCCCAAGGGACCAAGCTTTCGGCCATTCGCTTCGTCAATGCATCCATCAACGCAACGCAGAGGCATCAGACCAAAGAGTATATTGCTAAGTACCAAGTGCCGGCGCCGGCTTGTAACGTGGTGTTTGTGGAGAATGAAATCATTCGCGGCGCGATGATCGCGTTCACTTGGATTTTGCGCTCGTGGAAGATTAAACCCTACGCTCCCAGCGACTACGTGAGTGCGTTCGGCATGCTTTCTTCACTGATGCCGTTTGATTCTGAGGCTGCTGTGGAAAAATGGAAACAGCTACATACACTCGTAGGATCGCCTCTTCCCTAGCTCCAGAACGCCAAGGCCCGCGGGAGTACGCGCTGCGCTGACTACTCCAGGCCAAGCTTGCGGCGGAGGGCGTCGCGCTCCCATTGGGCGCGCGCTTCGAGCTCTTCGTAGGCTCCGAGCAGGCAGGCGAGGGCGCGGACGCGGTCTGCTGCTTTGGGATCACAATCACCAAGCGAGACGCGTGACGCGAGACGCAGACCACTGGCTCCCGTTTCGCGGAGCAATTCAAGCGCGCGTTCGCGTTCTTTTCTTCGGTGTGCCGAGAGCGCGTCACCCACCTGCGCTTGTTTGTAGAGCTTACGCAGCTCACGCACGGCGCCCACGTAGACCGCTGGGTTCGGGTTCGCGATGAAGGTTTCCACCGCTGCGCTGACGTCTGGCGGCTGAACTTTAGGCGATCTGAGCACACGCACGGCTTCACGCGCGAGCGCTAGCACCATGGAGCGCGCAGCGGCGCTCACTGGTTGGTCACCGCGTGCATGGGAACCAGCAGCACTTCAATGCGCCGGTTCTGTTTGCGTGCAGCTTCGTCGGTATTGGGCACCCGCGGATGGTGCTGTCCAAAGCCAGCAGCGATCACTTTGGCTTCTGGTAGCTCTGCGGCTGAGAGTGCTTTGGCGACGCTCGTCGCGCGAGCGGTTGAGAGCTCCCAGTTCGAAGAAAAACGCGCGGACGCTCGCAGCGGTACATCATCGGTGTGGCCCGCGATCATCACCATTTGGTCGCGCTCGGCATCGAGCAATTGCTTCAGCGGAAGTGCAAGTGTGCGCAGGAACTTTTCGCCCTCGGGACGCAGCTCTGCGGACCCAGAGTCGAACAGCACTTCGCCCTGCAAAATCACTTTGCCGTCTTCGACTTCCACGAACGCGGCAGAGCCCGCGAGCGTAGACAAGCGCTTTTCAATGCGGGCTTTGTCCGCACGCAGTCGCTCGAGCTCGGCGCTTTGTGCTTCGAGCGAACCGAGCGTGCGTTGCTGCTTCACCAGCGCGATGAGCGTGATGAAGAAGAAAGCCGCGAACACTAGCACCATGGCGTCGACGAACGGCGGCCATTGGTTGATGAGCGAGCCGCGTTTCTGGCGGCGCTCACGCATTGGCGTCGCCCTCTACTTGTGCATCTTCGCTTGGGTAGTCTTCACGCTGTTCGAGGCGCGTGGCTTCGTCTTCTGTGAACGTGAGCAGCGCGCGTAGGTTGTCGACCGTGGTGCCAAGGCGGGTGAGCTCGGTGAACGTCGCCGCTTCGAGCTCGGAGTCTTTTGCTTCTGTGGCAAGCAGCGCCACTTGTTCGGCAAGCGCCGTGATTCCCGGGAGCAAATCACTCGCCATGCGTTCGCTGGCGGGGCGAAGCACTTCTGTTGCCTGCGCAAGTGCCACCGTCGCTTCGCGCAGCTGACGCGCGGCATCGACGTGTTCGTCGGTCAAACGCTCGGATTGGAGCTCCACCGCGTGCGTGATTTGTTCGGCCGCCATGGCCAAACGTTCGTGGGCGCGGTCGGCTGCTGTGGTCAGCGAGCTTTCGAGTAGGTTCAGTGAGTTTTCTGAAGCCTCTTGCAGCGCGAGGTTCATGGACTGCGAGGCATCGCCGGAGAGCTGCGCAATGGCCGAGAGTGTTTTCTCGAGCGCACGTTCCATGGCTTCCAGGCTCTTCTGCGACTCGCTGGTGAAGGTGGCAGAGGCGTGGAGCGATTGATCCGCGATCAATGAGGCGGCGTCGTTCGTGGTGGCGACAAATCGTTCGCTGGCTTTGGTGAAGCTCGCTTCGAACGAAGCCGTAGCCCGCTCAGCGCTCGCGGCGAAGGCACCCGTGGCCGCTGCTGCGCTTTCTGCGAACAGCGTCGCGGCTCTATCGGCACGCTGCGTGAGCGCGTGGTTAGTGGTTTGGGCACTTTGCGCCAGCATGTCAGAGGTGCTGTCTGCTGCCTCAGCAAACGCTTGTGCGGCAGTGGTGGCGCTTTGTGCGAAGGCCTGCGTCGCTGATGCGGCGCTCGAAGCGAACGCTTCGGTAGCGGACGCCGTGCTGCGGACGAGCGCTTCTGACGTGACGGTGGCGCTACTTGCAAACACGTCGCTGGCGCGTTCGGCACCGGCGCTGAACGCGTTTGCGGCTTGTGACGCAGAATCAGCAAAGGTGCGAGCGGTGAGCGTGGCGTTCTCCATCAAGGCTTCGGTGCAAGCATTGACGGTCTCGTTCATGGATCGAGCCACCGCATTCACGCTGTCTGCCAAAGTGCGCGAGGCTTGTTCTGTGGTGGTCGCGAGCGCCGCGCTCGATTGTTTGGCGCTGTCTGCAAACACCGCGCTAGCCCGTTCGGCGCCAGCGCTGAAGGCATTGGCAGCCTGCGATGCCGAGTCGGCAAAGGTCCGCGCGGTGGTGCTCGACGTCTCGTTGAGCGCCCGGGTGCAGGTGCTTAAGTTCTCATTCATGGAGTTGGCGACGGCAATGACGCTTTCGCTCATGGCGCGTGCGGCGGCTTCCGTGCTGTTCGCAAAAGTTTGCGCGCCGCGCTCCGACTGCTGTTGAAACGCTTGTGTCGCGGCCATGAGACCGTCGCGCACTTCGTCTGCGAGCAAGCTGCTCGTTGAGCTTTGTTGCTGTTCGAGACGCTGCAGCACAGCGCTGATGCTCGCGAGCGTTTCCATCACGCGTTCGTCTTTTTTCCACAGCTCGGGGATCAGTGAGTGGGCCGTAAGATCGTCGAGCAACGCGAGCAAGCGCGACTGGAGCGACACCACTTCGCCGTGAAGCAAAGAGAACCCAATGGTGAACAAGATGGCGACGATGCTCGCGCCGAACGCCACTTCTACGCTGGCGAGCGGAATCGCCAAACGCGAAAGCGTTTCAGCTTTGTCTGCGAGCAGGGGCGCAACACTGGAGAACGCTGCTTGCATGCCGGCGAAAGTACCGACCAGACCAACGAGGACGGTCAGCGCGACGAAGTGACGACCAAAGTAGCCTTGTTCTTCGAGCTCAGCATCAGTCGAATCGCGTAAAGCAGTCAGATCGGCGCGGCCACCAGCAGCGGCCACAGCGCGTAGCTTCTCGCGACGTGCGCTCAGAAGTGGGCTCGTCCCAGCGCGCACCCGAGCCAGCTCCTCGGCGAACTGGTCGCGCACCGAGCGCAAGCTGCGCGTGGCAATGACACCAATGGCGGCAAGCGCCGCGATCACAATGACGCCTACGATGGCGCCGTGCGTGACATAAAGAACGAGCGCGCGCAGTGCGAACGCAAAGCCGAGCCCAATGATTGCCAGCGCAGACCAGTCACGCAATTTCAAGGACGGTTTCAAGAATACGCCTCCGCCGTGTCGAGCAATGCCCGACCAATATCTAAAAAGGGCCGACCGTCCGGCATGAGCCGAGGGTCATCCTGCTTCAAACGCAAACGAACGAACGTGGCCAAGCGACGCTCGACCAATTGGAGAAGGTCCATGGCCGTCGCAATGGTAGCGAGCGCTTCAGTGCTCGCCGCATGCAGCACTGGGTCAACCGCGCCGGCGGCATGCCAGTCGGTTTCTAGGGCCGTGCGGGTCAATCGAACATGAGAAGGAATCAAGGCGAGCGCGTCTACCTGATCCCAACGCGTTTGGCCCGCTGAAAGTGCACGCATGAGCTCTTCGTCGACTTGTTTTGCCAAAGTACGGAACAATGCCGCAGTGCGTCGACGCAGCAAGAGCAAACGCGCGCGGTCCAGCAACGGCAGTGGACCGTCGGCGGCCGGGGCCAAATTGACGACCCGGCATAGATCGCGACGCTCGCCGGGAAGGGCCCGGGCACGTTCATGCAATTGTAGAAGAGACCGGTGCTTGAAGCCGCGCCCCAAAGGTTCACGCATCGGGTGCCGGTCAGACAATCTCTGAGCGTCTTTGTCAATCCCAACTAAGCATGCGGGCGACCGGTTTTCTGACTAGAGTTCGTCAGCATGAGTGCACTGACGGAAGCATTGCTCGGTGAGATTCAGGACTTGGTCGCCACGGTGACGGAGCGGCGCGACGACGCGGCCGTACGTTTCGAGGCGGATCTGGCTGAGCTACAAACACTACAAGCCGCGTTGCAAGACGGGCGGCCCAGCGACGACGCCCGCATGCGCGTGCGGGCCCTCAAACAACGTCACCAGGGCGAGGAGGGCAAACGAGGCGCCCAAATGAAAGCGCAAGACGTTCGGGTTCGTATGCGTGCCCCTCAGGATTTGGTGGGCTCTGCGCCGCCCCCGGTCAAGTCCGACCGCCCCGTGGTCAAGCCTGGTCTCAGCCGCGTGGTTGTACTCGGGTCGATTCAGCGCGAGCTCGGGCAAATCGATCAACGCATCGTCGAGCTTCTGGTCGATGAAGGGGAATCGAAGTCCGGTCCAGAAGTGTGTTTCCTGACTGACCTGCGCGCGGGTCTCATTGCCGTACAGAAACAGCTCCCGGAGCACGACGTCCTGCTCAACCTGGTGAACGAACACGTCGATGCCGTGGAAGCCACGTTCAAAGATCTGCGCAGCGGCGGCATTGCACGGGCGCGGCGCTTCTTCGAGCACGATCGTGAGCTGCTCGGCCGTTTGAAGGCCATGGTACGTGCAGATGGCCAGAAGAAGGGTGAAGCCGAGAAGACCGTTCAGAAACTCTCTGAGTCACTGCAAAAGGCGCGCAAGACGCTCGAGGCGCCGCCAAAGGATCTCAGCAAAGTCTCGCGTGAGCTCGAAGACACACTGCTGACGATTCACAAAGTACTGCAGGACGGCGGCTTCGTCGCAGCGCGCTCGTTGTTGTTCTCAGCGCTGCGGACGTAGTCACTTAGCGGTTGGGCTTGCGTACAAGTTCCTCGCCTTGCTTCCAACTCAGAAGCATCGGTAAGGCAATCGCATGAATCAGTTCATAAGCCGTTGCTTGTGCAGTGTGCTCCTCGCTTGCTTCGCGGCCTGTTTCTCAGTGCCGGTCACTCCGCCCGAAAACGATGACAGCGAAGAC
>JBIKMD010000307.1:0-5814 GCA_044359465.1 Myxococcota bacterium | reverse complement strand
GCCAACCATCTTCTGCTTGAAAGCCTCTGAGTACCGTTTTGCCATCGTCGCCCTCGATTTTGCCTCTCGCACGATCGCTTGAGGCGACAACTCGGCTGACACAGGGGGCCAGCGACAGCTCGATCTTGTACGGCGAGCCATCAGCGGTTGCGGTGAGCAACGGAGACGGACCGAGGATTGTTGCGACGAGTCCAATAGCGAACACCGTGGTTCGTGACTCGGTGCTGATCACCGGAGGCGTCACGAGCTCCGCCGGTGTTGCTGGCGTCGAAGTGTTTCTCGACGAAACCCAAGTCACGAACGGCAATCGCACGAGCGTCAGCTCGATCGAGTTCAGTGGCACATGGCCGCTGACTGATGGTTTCCACGTACTTCGCGTTGTCGCGCGCGATTCGAATGGAAAGCCGAGCACCTTGAGCGTGCCGTTTTCCTCGGATTCGACGCCGCCAACGATCACTTTTTCGTTCTGCACGTCGTTCGACGATCGCGCGCGAAACCCAGTGCCAGCGTACAAAGTCGCCTCCAGCACGATCGACTGGGGCAAAGCGCCCATCGCAGACTCCGGCTGCTCAGAACAAGCGCTGCAAAGCGACGACGAGAACGCCTATGTGTTCCACGAGTATTCCGAGCTCGCCAAGTTTGCGGCCACGAGCTCGCAATTCGGCTTCGTGCCCGAGGAGAAGGGTCCTGTTACGACAGCTCAGTCGGCGCTCGTGTTCGAAGCGAGTGTCTGGCGCAATAATGCGATCGTCGGGAACGTCGCACGGATTGCTGGTCGTCCAGGTGAGACGACCCGACTGGTTGCGCTCGCCGCAGACATGTTTGGTGACGAGATTCGCGATCTTTCGGTCGACGATCACGTCGAGCTCCGGCTCGTCGCAGCCGATAATCAAGGTAACGAAGGTAAGCTGACGCTGAAGTTCGTGCTCGATTTTCTGCCGTCGCCGTTGAAGATAGAGCCATTGTCGATGGCGGCGTCACCCGCCGAAGACGTTTCCAGCTACACGTTTTCGGCTGGCAACGTTGGTTCCTTGCTCGATCCTGCCGCGCCATTGCCTCTCGACATGCTCGTCGTGCAGCGCTTCGCCCTGACGAACGTCTCCGATCGCCAGATAGGGTTCAAAGTGCCGTTGAAGAGCGGCGCCAAGCTCGATGCGTCGTACTCAGAGTGGGTTGGGTTCGTTGCCGGTGAAGCGATCTCGAACGGAACCGATTCGGACGCCACGCTCGCCTTGACTCAAGGGGACCTCGCACCTGTCGCGGTGAAGCAACATTGGAACACCTGCAGCAACAATCAGCCGCAAGAGCACCTGCGGCTATCTCAACTAACGTATCCCGTGTCCGTGCTCGTTGTGTCCGGCGGAACTTCGACGTGCCTCGACACCAATAGCCTACTCACCGCGGATCCCGTGATGACGACGAGCAGCGTGTGGGCCGTTCGTGTGCACACCGCTGGCGGTGCGCTCCGCTTCACAACCGCGAGCGGTTACTACACGATCAATCCGTCCGAATCGTTGCAGGTGTCGATCGGTTTCTCGAAGCCTATCTTTCAACCGCGCACCGGATTGGCTTGCTCGCTGAGCTACGAGACGTGGGCATACAACTCGGGTTTTGCGCCGCGCCAGTACAGCGATTTTTTCGTGGCCGTTGGCTACGCACCGAGTGCACTGTCGCTACCGTTCGGCGTTTCGCTGTCGCCAAGAACGCTGTTTCAATATCGTCCGCAAGACAACGGCTGGACTTACTCCGATCTGGGTTGGGTCGACTGCAGCGGGGTGTCGTGCGCTCAAACAGGCTGCCGTACGGCGAATGATCAAATCGTTCTGCAGCTTCAAGGTGGTCAACACACCGACGAGTATCAAAACGGCTACTTGAACGGCCAACTGGCTTGGATGCGTACGGGATATCGCGAATGGGCATCGTTCGCGCTGTCGCGTTTCAACCAACCGTACTCGCTGAGCGTGAGCGGTACCGCGGCGGTGACGTCGACCTCGCGTCTGACGACGAACACGCAGGCGTTCGAGCAAACGTTCAACTTACCCGTCGAGCAGTTCAGCGTCTCCCATTCAACGAAGAGCTCCCAAACGCGGCCGGGCAACACGCAAGCTGCAATCTACACGAAAGGAACTTTGCCGTGATTCGACACGTCATCATCCCACTCGCACTTTTCGTCGCGTGCACTTCTCCAGGCGGTCAAAACGGAACGCAAGGAGCGAAAGGCGATCAAGGCGCCCAAGGAAATACCGGCGCCACTGGTGCGCCAGGCCCAAGCGGCGTTTGCGACACGAGCAGTTGTGCGTCGATTTCCAGCATCGACGGACTGAGCGGCGGGACGATCAGCGGCACAACGACGCTCAATCAAGCGATCGTGTCGGGTGAGCTCACGCTCGCAAAGGGCACCGCCGCTTCGCCTCGCGGCGTAGTGGTCGAGCGCGGCAATCGCAAAACATCCGTCGCCGGATTCTATTGCGGTACCACGAGCTTCAACGTGTTCGGAACGTTCGCGAGCAGCACCGGCACGCCGGACTATGGCGGGCTGCAGGGCACCTTCCGCGTTTCCAAGAAGCATTGTGAAGATACTTGCCAAGGAGCGTCAGCGCACGCGTGCAAACCCTCCGAAGTTCGGATGTGGCAAGAGCTTGGCGGTGGAAGTTCTGTTGTCGATGTCGTCGCGTGGCGAAACTCGGACGTTCCAATGCCAGCGCATGGCGGCGAGTACTGGCTGGCTTCCGACGACATCGTTTCTGATTGCGTGATGACGGGCTCAGGCCAAGGCCTCTCGTACAAGCTGCCCGGTTACGAAGGCACCGTCGCAAAGAAAGACTGTTCGACTCCACTTCCACTCATTTGCTGTTGGTAACCGAGGTTTCCATGAACCGGATCATTCTCGTCACAGCGTTCGTTTGCTCTTCCCTTGCGTGCACGTCGAGTGATCAGCGTTCGACCTCGGGCAATGCCGCCGGCAATTCGGCGACAGGGCGCGGACAAGGCCAGCGAGTTGTCGGCCACGCGTACCTGGTTGCGCCGATCAAGAACGCGCACATTCGCGTCACGCGCCTTGCGCAAGGCGTGCGGGACGAAGTGATCGCTGATGATCACACGGGCGACGACGGTGACTTCGACATCACATTGCCGCAGCCAACGGACGGCGATCTTTTGATCGAAGTCTTGGGTGACCGCGGTGGCACGACAATCGAACCGATCACGAGCGTGTCGCCGATCACTCTCTCGGAGAGCGATCGTTTGATGGCGCTCGCCATCGGAACGCAGCTCGGCGGCGAAACGGCAGTGATCATCACGCCGATGTCCACGCTGGTTGCGGCGCGAGCGATCGCGCAGTTTCGCGGCGGCGCACGTTTGAGCGACGCCTATGCGAAAAACACCGATCTGTTTTCAGCTCATTTTCAAACTTCGACGTTCTGGTTGTCACCGCCCGTCGACATCCTGACGGCAGCGGCGCCCGGTTTGGCCTCGGGCGTCATCTACTCGCTCGTAGCGGTTGGTTTGTCGAAGCATGCGCTCGAGCTCGGTGAGCGCGCATCCGTGAGCGATGTTTCGATCGTCAACAGCCTGGTCGTATTGCGTGCCCTGGTCGCGGACATTTCAAGCGCGACCGACATCGTGTTCGATGGAAAGCGAGACGGTTCGCCGCTGAACATCATTGGGAACGTCTTCATCGACCAGGAGACAACGCGCCTCGGGCTCGCGAAGAGCATTGAATCGTTTTTGGATTCTTCGGCGAACAAGACGGGCCTCACGAGTCGCGACGCCTCACGCATTTTGACGGCAATTCGTTTGGACGTTTCAGAACTCTATCCTAACGCGACGCCGCCGCAGGATACGCCCGACACCGGCAAATCGGGCGCGCCGCCAGTGATCGTGGTGACGGCGCCGACGGCGAACCAAACGTTCGGAACCAACGATTACATCGTCGGATACGCCGAGGACGCGGACGGCATCGCTTCGCTGAAAGTGTCCCTCGACGGAAGTGCAGTGAGCGCGCAGCAGGATACGAGCGTGGCTACGAAGTGGACGTTCTCGTTCGAGCCGTCCTTGTCTTCGGGACCGCACCTGCTCGAGGTCGAAGCCGCAGACGCACGTGGGAACGTCGCCAAGAAGCAGGTTCAATTCTCGTACGACAGCCAGGCGCCGTTG
Organism: Myxococcota bacterium; assembly: GCA_044359465.1. Lineage (GTDB taxonomy): Bacteria > Myxococcota > JADLHZ01 > JADLHZ01 > JADLHZ01 > JADLHZ01. Next base: position 1,659 of record JBIKMD010000307.1, on the reverse strand, counting down.
ATCGCCATCGTCGACTGCACGTCACCTGACGATCGCGATCGCGCTACGTCGGTTTCGCTCAGCGGCGCGACATACTCCGACTCGACGACGATGTTCCCTTGCGCGGAAGCTGAGCTGCAAAGCGGCGACCAGGCCGTGTTCACCTTCGCCGATCTGTACGAAGAGGGAACGCGGATCACGAAGATCCGTCTTTCGGTCACTGACCAATCGCAGCTTGCCTCGGTGAGCTACCGTGTGAAGACCAACGGTATGGAGGTGACGACACTGCGCGCGCTGAAAGCAACCGGGGCGCCAGCCACCCACGTGATTGAGTTGAGCGCGGACGCGCTTGCGCGCCAAGCCACGGAAATCCACAGCCTCGACATGACGACCGTCGAGGTCGTTGCGATCGACCAAAACGGCAACAAGGTGACGCGCGAATTTGCGTTCCACTTGAATTTGATTCCGACGCCTCTCGATATTTCGCAGACCGCGGCCGATAGCGCGACCTCGTTGCAGGGCAACACCTTCGCGCTCGGAATCGTGCACCGCATCTTCGACTCATCGCTCGTCTACGATCCGAACAAGACCTGCGGCAATTACTACTGCCATGTGAACGAGATCCCGTTTTTGCAGCTCACGCGCTTCGTGATCACGAACGTTTCGAGCAGGCCGATCACGCTCAGCCGCGATTGGCTCGCGTCGTCGGATGGTGCGATGACGCTGAAGCGATGGCTGTATCGCGGGTACTACTTCAGCAACCAGGCATTCGCGCGCAATCCCAACAGCCCATGCCCCGAGATCACGGACGTCGCGATGTCGGGCAACTTCAACGCATCGTCGGGTTTTCAGCCCGCGACCGCCGACTACTCGACGCAAACGTGTTTGTCGCTGGCGAATGACTTACTCGTTGGAAAACGTGCGCAAGATCTGACGTACACGCCGGAGTGGCGCGTGTATGAGCTGCCATCGAACGTCGAGAAGACGGACGCAGCGATCACGCTTGCGCCTGGCAAGCAGTACGCCGTTGTTCTTGGGGTCACGCACCTTGCGACGCCTGTGGGTTTGCCCGATCTGTCGTACGGCTGGCCCTACGACGCATACGGTTCGGTTTGGAACAACGTCATGTACAACCGCGATACGACGACGAGATATCCGTTGACGTGGGGCGAAACCGAATCACCAACCAACGTCGCCGGCTTTTTCCGGTTCAATCGCTTCGTTGTTCACTCGAATGGCTCGACGCATCGGCTTTGGGGTGGCGCCAGCGGCCACTACGCGTCGGATTCGTACAACGGTATCTCTCCCTCCGGCCGCCGTCTTCGCTCGATCTATGTTCCAGCGACGGGCATGAATCACCTCGTGAGCCCGATCGTGCTCGAGCGCGGCATCGAGCTCGCCGGCAATTTGAAATGGCGCGTGCCGGTGTCGATGAGCTTGGGCGACATGGGATTCGTGGGCACGCCGAATCATCAGCCGAAGGCGACGTTCGCGCCGTACTTCGATCAGCCGAGTGGGGTGACGCTGTGTCCATGGGCGAACCCGCTGTGCAACGTCGATCTGAGCGGTTGGTAGGCTGTGAAGCCGGATAGCGACAGAGTGACTAGGGCGTGTCCCTGATTGCGCTCCTGCGCAAACGCTGTCGCAAACGCAAACGGAAGACGCTGACGCGGTCGCGGA
>JBIKMD010000308.1:0-5814 GCA_044359465.1 Myxococcota bacterium | reverse complement strand
GACTGTGCCATCACCATGCCTCGTCGCGGGGTCGATTTTTGCCGGCAGCGCAACAGCCTTGTCTCCAACGCCAATCGTGAGCGCGTGTTCGGGCCAGGCGTCGGCCTGCGGCAGGTGATCGTCGTGGAAGCGATAGTCTACGCCGACCCTCGCGAGATCCGCACCAGGATTGGCAATTTGAAATTCGCGTGCTGCTGCGGCGGTGGACAAGACATCCCACGTGAGCGTGCTGCCGCGAACCGGATCCTGTTTCGCCACCTGCTGCGCCTGCAGCAGACCCTTCATGACACCTTCGAAGTTTGCGGCGCGAGGAACGAGCAAGAGTTGATCGAGCGCGAGTAGCAGCCGCCGCTGCGCATAACTTGGCGCTTCAGCGAGGGTGGCATGCATCGTCCCAAGGATCTCGATGGCTTGTTGTTTGGTCAGACCGTTAGGCAGGACCTCAGGAAGCGCGTCGATCGCTGTGCGTGCGCGTTCCCCATACGGGCTCGCGAGCAGCTTGTCCGTGCGCACCTTCACGTCGCCAATGAGAGGCAATGCGGGCGGCGCGGTCTTCACCGTCGCTTTGGGCGGCGCAGCGGAGGGCGCTTCCAACTTCTTGCCTTTTGCAGACGCCACGATCGCTTTGGACTCGGCGGCTGTGAAGCCCGCCTCTGTCTCCAAAATCTTGGCGACTTCGGTCTCGAAACGCTCCGCACGTTGTGCTTGCGGCAGGGCCGCAAAGCCTTCGGTCTTCTCTACGGCACGCTGCGCCCGCACAATCGCTTGGGAGATGACAATGTGGTCGGCGAACGCCGCATCGAATCCTAGCTCGGCCGCCGCCTCGCGCATGATCGTGCGTTGCTCGCTGAGCGGCGTATCTGCCTTGATGCGTGCGGATGAGGCGCGCAGAATCGCTTCGTTTGCGACGTTTGTGCGGAGTGTGCTGACGTGCTCTCCGCCCAGGCCCGTCTCAGCCATATAACGATCGTGCGCTGCCACGTATTTCTTGGCTGCGGTGATCGGACTGTCGCTCGCCTCAATGCCCGCGTGGAGCGGTGCTTCTTGGCGAATCAAACGCGACACTTCGCTTTCGGCAATGCGCTTGGCGCTGCCCTCGTCCAACCGAGGACCGGCTTCGTCCATCAATGCGCGTTGCAGCGTCTCGAGATGCCCCTTCATGCGCTCAGGCGTGACATCCCCACCTTCGATGGCAACGATCTGTTGCTGGACGACCTCTCCCACTTTGCGCGCCACAGTCTTGTCGCTGATCTGGTCGGTATAGTGCGCAGCAACTTCACGCGCGTTCTGCTCGAGGGCCAAGCCATGTGCTACTTCCCGGGGAACACCAAGCGCGACTAGGCCCTGCTCGTGCGCCACGCGCCCAGCGAGCGTACCGATTTCAGGCTTCGGTCCGTATTTCGCACGTTGCAACGCCACTGCAGACAGCGCCCGGTCAGCAACTTGCGCCGCGATTTTCGGATCCTCGATCCCATTTTTCTGAAGCGTTTCGACGATCGACGCGTGGTTTTTCGCGGTGTCTCGCCCTTCCAGATGCTCTCTGACAATGTCTGCAATGATGGGTTGCGCTTTGCCTTGCGCGCCAGCATCGAGCCCAGCCGTCGCGGTTTTCGCAGCAGCTTCGCGAAGCACGATGTCGCCGAGCTGTTTTTGATAGGCGTTCATCGCCGCCAGCTCTGTTTGTGCTTCCGGCTTGTCGCCGAGCGCTTCAAGCCGCGCCTGCGCGTAGCTGCCTAAATCTTGGCGAACGGTCTCGACGACCCGCATGCGGCCTTCGCCCATGTCTTTGGCCAGACCAAGCTCCACCATTTTGGCGGCTGCTTTGTCGATGCGCCCTTCGAGCTCGTGAGGCGGCAGTTTGCCGTGACCCCAATCGATTTTGTCGAAGCCCGCGTCGTGCATGAACGCGGCGTGATAATGTTCCGCTAGGTAGGCTTCTACTGCGGCTTTGCCGGAAGGGCTGTCACCAAAGAGCTTGCCCACTTCGGCAAGATGAGTGTCGTACGCGCCTTTGCTCGGCAGGCCTTCACCTTGCGACTTTTGGTAGCGCATCTGAAGGTCAGCGAACCTTGTCGCGAAGTCGGAAGGCACTTCGACGCCCGCTTTTTCTAAATGCGATTGCAGCTCAATGCTGGCAGTGCGCGCTGCCTCTTTGGTGGCAAAGTGTTCTCTCGCCTGACCAATGCCGACTTGTGCAAAGAGGAAGCCGAGACCGATGTACTTCTGCATGCGTTCGAAGCCGGCAGGATCATTCCGGTACCAGAGCTCGCGCACACCCTCTTCGACGACCGACTGACCAATGCCGAACATGCCGTTTTCGAGCGCAGTGATGCCCGGGATGGAGCCACCCATTCCGTAGACAGCGATGCGCCCGGCGGAGTCGACCGCGCCAGTGACCCAACTGTCTTCGCCGTAATAACGGGCTGCGAGCTTGTGTGCGCCGTGCTGTACGACCTCGATGGCCTTCATATGCGCAACGCCGTAAACGAAACGGCCGCCCGTCAGCATGACACGACCTGCGCGTGTCATCTGCATGGCCATCTTGACGTCTTTGTAGACCTCGACAGTGCCTTCCGCGGTGACGAAGACCACCCGGCCCGCACGGGCGAGCTGGCCGATGTAGCGCGCGTCTGAGATCCAGCGGGCGCCTGCTGAGGCCGCGCGGGCAAGCCGTAGAGCTGCAGCACTACTTCTCGCTGCGCTGATGACGGCGTAGCCGCCGGCCGTGATCAAATAGAGCGCCGCTTCATCCACCAACTGTGCGCCAATGCGATTGAGCGGATTGGCCCAATACCTGGTGTTTCGTTCTAGGCTGAGCTCGCGATCCTTCTGCTTCTTCTCAGCGTCCGGGGCAGCCATGGCGCCGTACGTGCTCACCGCAACGTCATTGCCGTCGTAATCTTTGACGGTCACGCTTTGCGCGCGCGCCTTCACCACTTCATCAACGGCTTGTGGGAAGCTCTTGAACTTGCCCCCCGTGAACGCCAGTGTTGCGCGTGTCGAATGCCAAACACGGTCGATGTTGCGACCTTGATCGTAGTCCGCGGCGATCTTCGACCAGACCAGCGCCGAAGCGCGATAGCTCGCGTCACTCTTGCTGCGCAGAATCGCAACGTAGGCCGCTTTCTTTTCGTACGGAAGCGCTTTGAACGCGGCGAACTCAGCCGTGCTCATGTTCTTGAATAAGCGCGTGGCGTTGTCGATTGTCGTTTTGTTGTCGCGGACCTGGTCTTCTTCGCCCGTGTAGCGTTTGAGACGCGCGGCGCCCTGCCCCATGATCAAGCCAGCATTGGCGACGTCAGCCGCATTCTCGTCATAGACAGCCGTGTCGGCCTTGCGTTTGGCGCGCTCGGCGCCTTCGTCGAGCTCAGCGAGGTGAAGCTTTAGTAAGTCGTCGCTGCCGTCGAGTTTCTTCTTTTCGTCAGCGAGATCTTTTTTGACTGTTTCAAGCACGCCCGGCTGGGCGACGAGCGCGTCAACAGCTTTGACCACGAGCTCGACATCGCTGGCCGCGCCAGCGCTCAAGTCGCTCGCTTCGTTTGCGGTTCGCAGCGTCACGTTGGCAAGCTCGCCCGTAGCCTTCAAATAGGCGGCGCGTTGGGGCGCTGGTACATCTGCCGTTATCTGCGTTGCGGTTTGAAGATATCCGGCCGCGTCTTTTGGATTTGTTTCGACGAGTCCGGATGCCCCCACAGCGAGCGTGGTACCCACGGCGAAAGCGACTTTCGCCTTGCTCTTATCGTCATTCCAGTAACCACCATAGGTCGACGACAGCGTTCGCAGATCGATCTCTAGCTTAGGAACCGGGTCTTTTTTGTCCGCGAAGGCGGCCGGCATGCCAGCGTTGATGAAAGACGTACGATCGGCATCACGCTGCGCATCGAGCCTGCCTTGGTAACGCGCGATGTCGACCGACGTGTCGTTGTCGACGTGAATCTGCCGGTTCTTCTTCTGCTGATCCGCCGTCATCGGCCTGCTGCGCCGACCACGTGAATCAGCAAGGAAGTCGACGTCGACGCTGATCGGTTTATCGATCAGATCGGGCCGGTTCAGATCGTATTTGTACTCGGGCGCATTGAGGGCCTTGGCATCGAACAACATGCCGAGTCGCGTGGCTTCGAGCTTGCGGACCTCTACGTCCTGCTTGCCCATCTGAACATCGAGCGTTTGCGCTTTGATGTCCGCTTCTCTTCGTGCGTCACCGCTGAGCAGCGGCTCACCCTTGAGATTTGTCTCGCCGGGATCGATCGCGTGTTTGCGTTCAGCAACCTGGGTCGCAATAGCTTTGCTGATCTCCGCAGATTGCGCGGTTTCTCCTACCACGCCGTATTCGGCTCTATACGCCTCTGCGACGGCGTCCTGTTGAGCAAAGTCCAGTGCAGCGCCGCCCACGTTCACCTTGGGTTCATTGCGCTTGTCGTAGGTCGCACGGCGCGTGGCGTAGTCGGCTTTGCCGCTCACCAGCTTGGCCTGCGCATCCAGCAGCTCAGCCTTGGCCTTCTCTAGCTTGACCGGGTCGTTGTCTTTTTTGGCGTCGTCGCATTTCTTTTTGAGCTCGACGGTCTTCTGAAACGCGTCGTCCAAGCCTTGTTCGGCGTAGGGCACGCGCGCTTCGAGCGCTTTGAGCTTTTGCTCCAGCTCGTCGACGGTCGTGTACAGCGAGCCTGTTCTTTTGAGGCCTTCTGAAACATTAACGACAGATGGACCGATGATCGCCTTCAGTTTGGCGATGCTCTTTTTGGTCTCCTCGATTTCCGTAGTGAGTGACGCGACGCTCTTGTCGATGCCGACTTGTTCGTCCTCGTATTTTTTGACGACCGCCGCATCCATCACCGCCTGCGCAGGACGCAGTTCGTTGCGTTTGGCGGTCAGTTGAATCTCATGCTCGACGGTCACCCATTTGTCGAAGAGCTCGGCATTGCGCGCTTCGTATTGCGCCGCGCTCAGCTGACCACGATCGTAAAGCTCGCGCGTGAGCTTGAGATCGAGCTCATACGTCCGCCCAAGCGCAACCGTTGTCTTCGCTTGTTTGGTCGCCAGCGTCGCATCGGCAGCCGAGAGCGGTGCCTGCGGATTCGCTTTTTCCGCTTTAACAGTACGCGCGGCATACGAGCCATCGTAAGCCGCTTTGGCGCCTGCATAACCTACTTCGTAACTACCAAGCAGCTGCGGATCTTTTTGCCACGGCGTCGCTTTTGGATCTTTGAGACGAAGCGCGGCGTTGAGGTCTTTCGATTTGGCGATGGCATCCACTGCCGCATCAGCTTCTGGCGGCGGTGCTTTGGCTGGATCTGCGCGTTCGTCTTGCGTCAGCGCCGTTGTCTTGACCTCTGCGAGCGCGCCGTTTGCTTCAGCCACTCTGCCGGACGTGTACTGCGCCTTTTTGAGCAACTCCGGCGGCGCTTTTTCCTTGCCGCCGGCAGCTTTGATCTGCGTATCCGTCACGCCGTCCATGACGCTGCTCGCGCGTTTGTATTCGCCTTGCCACTTGTCGCGCGCGGCTTTGAGCTTCTCTAGCTCTGCTGCCGGTTTTCCTTGCGCAACGGCAGCGTCATACTCGGCCTTCGCTTTACCCGCGTTCTTCCCGGTCTGTTCGGTGTACGCGTCATTCAGCGCCTGCCACTTCTGGTTGGTCTTACGACCATCAACGGCGACTTGTTTTTTGGCCGCCAGCGCTTCCTCGGGGGTGCAATCGCGCGACGCCTTGCGAAAGTCGGCGACAGCATCGCCGTACGCTTGCATCAAGATGAGGCCAGCATAGAGCGTCTGGTCTCCGCTTCTCATAAACTCATCGAGCATCGCCTGGTAGCCGAG
>JBIKMD010000306.1:0-5818 GCA_044359465.1 Myxococcota bacterium | reverse complement strand
ATGAAGGACTCGGCTACCGCGAAGCACTCGATGAGGCGCACGTCGGGGTGGGTGGGCACGTGATATCCATGACGACACTTGGGGGAGACGTGCGCCGAAGCGAATCTCCGGACACGCTCTAGCTAGAGCTAGTGCTTCTCGAATTTGGCTGCGAGTGCATTGAGCTCGTCGGCGGCCGCACGGTTCATGTTGGTTTTGGCGTCGATCGCTTGCTGCTCAATCGCGCCCATCTCTTCGGCCGCTTGGCGGTAAACGCGCGCAATCAGCGAGCGCACTTTCATTTCTGTATCCGGATCACGCGCGGGTTTAACGAACTTTACCCGGGGCTTTCCAATCGGCTTTTTTGTCTTACGCGCCGCGGGTTTGGGCCGCTTTTGGCCGCCCTTCTTGATGCGCGGTGCTTTGACGAGCGCTTTCACCTTGCGCTTTGCCTTGGCCTTTGGTGCGGGGCGCGCGGCTTTTTTCGCGGTCTTGCGGGCAACCTTCTTGGGTTTGGTCTTTTTGGCCGAACGTTTGGGCTTGCGTGGGCGTGCCATAGGTACCGTGCGGGGTACCTCAAACTGAGGACATCGTCCACTTCGCTAGCTTTGGCGGCAAAGGACTTTGAAGTTTCGCTCCTGCAATGCCATAGCGCCGCGCGATGTTCGTTACAGGCATGAAGGTTCGTTACCTGCCGCAGCCCGATTGGGGCATTGGTCACCTCGTCGCGTTCGACCCAGACGAAGCCAAAGCGGCCATTCTTTTTCCTGGTCGCGGCGGAGAGCCGGCCATCGTTTCCACCAAGCAGAAGGCGTTGGTGCACGTGGCGCTCGAAGCAGGCCTCAAAGTCAGCACACTCAAAGAAGAGACTGCCGAAATTGTGAGCGAGGCGGCGCCGGCGAATGGGCTTCGCCGCTACGTTGTGCGTGTCGGCAAAGAGTCGCACACGCTAAGCGAAGCGGAGCTGCGCGCGCCAATGCCAAGCAGCGATCTGGTGACCATGTTCACCGAGGGGCGTTTTGGGGATGCACGCGACTATGCGCTGCGCGAACAGACGCTCAAGCTCGATGATGAGCGGCGTTGTGATGCCCTTGGCGCGATGTTGTCTTCACGCGTTCGCGTCCAGCCGCATCAAATCGGTGTGGTGCAGCGTGTGCTGAGCGCACCGCGCCCTCGCTTCGTGCTCGCCGATGAGGTGGGGCTGGGGAAGACAATTGAAGCCGGGATGGTGTTTTCGGCGCTGCGGCAAACGGGTTTGTGTAAACGCGTGCTGATCATCGTGCCTAGTCACTTGAGCGTGCAGTGGCTCATTGAGCTCGGCCAAAAGTTCAACGCTCCCTTCACGCACATGGATTCGGACCGTCTGCGCAATGACGAAGAAGGGGAGTCTTGGCTCGAGCACGATCACGTCATCACCAGTCTCGAGCTTTTGCAGCGCAACGCCAAACACCGCGCGGCTGTCGCGTCAGAAGAAGCGTTTTGGGATTTGGTGATCATTGACGAGGCGCACCACTTAAAAGGTGATCTCGCTTACAAAACGGCGGAAGGTCTCGCGAAGAACACGTGGGGCTTGTTGCTGCTGACGGCGACGCCCATGCACGTCGATCCCGGCGAGTATCGAAAGTTGCTTCAGCTCATTGATGCTCGCACTGCGCCAGACGATGCGCGCCTCGCGAAGATGCTCCAGACGCAGGCCGAGCTTGGCGGCATTGTTCGGCAGGCGCTCGGCGGCGAAAAAGAAGCGATTGCAGCGCTCAAGGAGCGCTTCTCTGACGACGAAGCGCTCGAAGCGCTGGACGAAGATGATGCGATCATTGCGCACATTGCTGAGACCTATAGTTTGTCCGAGCAGCTTCTGCGCAACCGTCGTGCAGTCGTTGGCGGTTTTGCGAGCCGCGTCCTTCACGTCCACCCGGTGACGCTCGACCCTGCTGAGCAAACGCTTCGTGATGAGCTGCTCGCCGCCGCGCTCAAGAGCGACCTGCGCGGCGCGCCGCTTTCTACCTTCGTGCGCCGTCTCGATTCGTCGCTCGCAGCGCTTGCTTCGAGTTTGCAAACGCAAGCATTCGAGCCATTCAAAGCGCAATTCTCCGGACGTGTTGCAGCGATTGAAAAGGAGCAAAAAGCGATCGCGTTCGTGCAGCTGCTCGAATCGATTTGGAAGCGCGAAGACGACGCCAAGATTTTGGTGTTCACCGAGGCGCTACAAACCCTCGAGATGCTGCAAGCGCGTTTGAATGACGCCGGCGAAGAGGCGCTCGTGTACCACGGTGATTTGTCGCTCGTTGATCGCGATCGCCAGGTCGCACGCTTTCGCGATCCTGAAGGGCCGCGCGTCTTGATCTGCACGGAAGTAGGCGGCGAAGGACGCAACTTCCAATTTGCGCATCACCTCGTGCATTACGATCTGCCGTGGAGCCCGGGTGTCATCGAACAGCGTATTGGCCGCTTGGATCGTATTGGCCAAAAGAAGCCCATCTCCATCCACGTGTTCGATGTGCCGAGTACGTTTTCCGCCACCGTTCTGGCGCTCATGCGTGATGCCGTCGCTGTCTTTCGTGAAACCGTTGGTGGTCTCGATGCGGTGCTCGAAGAGATTGAACGTGAGATCTCTGAGCTCGTGCTCAAGCCAGCGGATGCGCGAGCGGCTTATGCTGCTGAGCTGAGCAAGCGTATCGCGCAGGCACGCGAGCAAGCGCGCCAGGGCTACGACCCGTTGCTCGATTTGCGTTCGTTCGATCGGCCGCGATTGCAAGCATTACTCGCGCGCGCGGAAGAACGTCTCGATATCGACCCAGAAGAAAGCGACGGCGACAGTCTGAGTGAAGGCCTCTGGGTCGTCGCGCGCGATCTCGAAGAGCGCATGGAAGACACGGTGGTGAACTTGGCGCGTAAAGTGGGCATCAACGTCGACACCGACGAAGACGTCGACGCGTTCCAAACTGCATTCCACTTTGGTTACGCAACGAACGTTGATGCGCTGGCCGGTCTCAACCTGCAGGAAGAGAAGACCACGCTCGGTACCTTCTGGCGCGAGACCGCCATCGAACAAGAAGAGATCGATTACTTCGCAACCGGCCACCCCATCGTTGAAGCGTTGTTTGGGATGGTGCGCGACGGACCCTTTGGTCGTCTTGGGCTCGGCATCATCAAACCGCGCAACGCAGACGCACTCAAAGTGGGCGGGAAGTTGGGCTTCTCGCTCGCGTTCTTGCTGACGCCACCAGAACCCTCTGACACACATCCAGGCGCACGCGTGCCTGCGCGGCAGCTGGCGCGTTTTCTCGATCGATCATTGCTGCGGGTAACACTGTCAGTCGATCGTGCCGGTCAAATGGCGCTCGACCCCAAGCTCGAGCAACTGCTGGATCGCAGTAAGCTCGAGCCACCGCAGAAAGACGACGCGCACACGTTGCGTCGAGGCTTTGCCAAGTTGGCGCCGGAGGCTTTGTCGCTGGCAATGGCGCAAAGCAAACGTGCGCTCGAAACGACCAAGAAGAAAGTGCGCGAGGCGATTGAGGAAGAGCGCGATGCGCAGGTAGACCGCCTTTCTCGTGCCATGGAGTACCAAGGCATCAAGCTTGCGGTGCAGCGCCAAGTTTTGAAGGAAATGGATGACGCTTACAGCGCCATGCTCGAGGCAACGAACGCGCTACGTTTCGACTTGGACAGCGCGCTCGCGGTGGCGATCGTCTAACGCCAATCGCTTGACCTGCGCACTACGGGCACGCAGCGCCGTCGGCAGCAGCCCTCCAGCGACGGTAGCTCATGCCGCCCCCAGCACCGTGACCGGTCCAATCGAAGAACTGCCGTTGTTTGTTGCGCAGCGCGGCAGCGGCGTACAGGTGGGCTGCGCTCCGCTGTTGTTGCTGCAGGTTGCAAGAAGCGCATCGCCGCAGCCGCCATTGTTGGTGAGGCATTCGTTGATGTCTGTGCATGCGTCGCCCGGACTCACGCGCTCGAAACCGGCGGCACATGTTTCAGCCGTTTCCTCTGGGTCTTCTCCTGCTGGTGGTGTGACCGACTGCGGTACGCAAGCGACAAATCCAACGAAAAGCAGGCCACCCAAGCAGTGGCTGACGACATATTTCATCGTGAGGGCACAACGATGCTTTTGACCCGGGTGCAAGGTCGCGCCATCACCTACTCGCACTCGAGAAGATGGCGTACCCGCTCAAAGCAGCTGACGCATTTTGATGTCGAGGTAATAATCGATGAGTGCCGGCGTGAGCTGCTTGGGGTCGACCGACAAGACCAACGCGCCTTGGGCTTCTATGTCGCGGGCATGGTGCTCGGCGGCAAGCACCAATTCGGCAGCGGCGGCGGCTTCGTATGCTGATTCGGGATCACTCCGCTCTGCAAGTGCATCGAGCTCGCTATCACGCAGCAAACAACACAGAACCACGTGATTGCGTGACAAGCGTTTGGCGAGCCTAAGCACGCTGGTCGCCGCGCGAACATCGTGAACTTGGGTGAAGAGCACCATGAGTGTCCGCTTCTTTATTCGTTCGGAGAGAACGGCATACGCGCGCTCGTAGTTGGGTTCGACCAAATCCGCGTGCAGGTCGTAACCCGCACCAAGCACCTTTCGCACGGCTGCGCTGCCGCCCGTGGGTGCGAGAAAACGCTGCACTTCGTGATCAAAGGCCATCATGCCAATGCGGTCTCCCGCGCGACTGGCGACGTGTGCGAGCATCAAGGTGGCGTTCAACGCGTGATCGAGCTGGTCGAGACCGCCGGATGTGGCGCTCATCATGCGGCCGCAATCGAGCACACAAACAATGTGCTGGTTACGCTCTTGCTGCAGCTCGCGTGAGATTAGGCGGTGCTTGCGCGCCGACGAGCAGTGCGCGCAGAATCAATGTTTCGGCGTAAGAGCAATTCATAACGTCGAACGGCCTGCACGTCCGGATACACACGCACCGTGTCCTGCTGGTCGATCGTGAACTGCCGCCAGAACAGCCCGAGTGGTGACAAGACGCGCAGATGGATGCCGACGAGTGCATAGCGACCGCGCCTTGTCGGCTCGAGCGTGTAACGCACACGGAGCAGCTGCCGTTTTGCAAGCGTGAGCGACAAAGGCTTCATAGGTGTGCCCAAATCATGGCTGCGATCGTCGCGCACTTGCACCACGAGGCTCCGCCGCGCGTGAGACCCTACCTGCAGCCACACCGTGTTCTTGCGACCCACTGAAAAGAAGCGCGGCGTTTCTCTCTGCACTGTCACTGGCTTGCCGCGTCCAGCGAAGCCATCGACGAGCGCAAGCACAAAAATTGCTGCATCGATCATCAGCATGAACGGTACCGCGGCGTCCTCAACTATGGCCACGAGGCCTAAGGTGAGAGGAACGGCAAGGAGCCATGCAAGGCGTTCGGTGGCGACGAAGCTGGGCATCAGCCGGTCACGGCCTCTGGCACTGCGGTCTCGCGCAAGATCTCGTTGATGCAGTCGTCCGTGGTCAAGCCCTCTAGCTCAGCATCTGGTTCGAGGCCGATCCGGTGCCGAAGGGCCGCTGGCGCAAGGCGCTTCACGTCATCTGGGATGACGAAAGTGCGCCCCTCGAGAAGCGCACGTGCTTGCGCTGCCGCTACGAGCGCGAGTGTGCCGCGCGGCGAGACACCAAAGTCGAGCGCCCGATGCTCACGCGTCTTGGCGGAGATCGTGGTGAGGTAGTCGAGAACGGACTCGGCAACAGTGACCGCACGCGCAGCTTTCTGCATTGTCACGAGTTCTGCAGTGGTCGTCATGCGCCGCAAACCAAGTGATTCGAGAGACGTAGGATCAAAGCCCGAAAGGTGACTTTTTAAGATCGCTTTTTCAACTTGTTTCGAAGGCGCTA
>JBIKMD010000305.1:0-5822 GCA_044359465.1 Myxococcota bacterium | reverse complement strand
AGCTGGACGGGATGATTGCGACCATGGGCAGCAAGCCTTCAGACGTGAGTATGCCAGGTGCGTTCACCACCGCGCTCCCCGAGTTGCAGCAGAGTGTGTCGACCTCCGACATTCCTGCGTCTGTTCTCTCGTCGCTGGCTGAGTTGCCTGAGGTCGCCACCGGCAAATCGTTCTCCGACACGATTACAAATGTAGATTCGACGCTGTTCGACAGCGTCATCGGTCAGTCTCCACTCGGCAATGAGCAAGTCCTCGACGAGCTCATGGGGAAAGTCCGCGAGCAAATGGGCCCTTTCGTTAGCGGCGCCGCCAATGAGGTCATGAATACGATGCGCAAAGAGGCCGGCAAGGGCTCGCGCAAAGACATGGAGAACCAGATCAAAGCCCGCAACGAGGGCAAGGTTCCGCTCGGGATGAAACCCGAAGGTGATTTGAAGCGGCCCATCGAACGAGCCGAACGCGTAGAGCCTCGCGTTGAACCTGAAACACAGAAGGACACCCCAGCGCCCAAGGTCGCTGCGCAGCCTCAGCCCGCTGCTCAGCCGAAAGCCGACGTCGCACCTACGCCCGCGAGTAAGCCGCCGCCGCAAGCGTTCGAAGAAGTGACCATTCCCGGCCCCGAGATTATCAAGCTGGAGCGAAGCCTCGGGGCTGCCTTTGAAGGTATCGATCTCAACGGCGTCGACATTGAAGCATTGCTGCAAATCGTGATGCTCGCGTGTGCCAAAGAAAGCGCCACGGACCTTCGTTCTGTGCTCAAAGAAGTCCAAGCGAACAACGAGCGAAAAAAAGCCAACCGCGAGCAGGTGTCCGAGATCAAAGAGCAGCGCGCAAGCATGCTGGGCGCATTGCGTAAGGATTACGATCAGCGTTGTTCGCTGCCAGAAGGAAACGACTTGTACATTGACTCGTCGCGTATGATCTTCGACGAGTTCTGCAAGGCGCAGCCATTGCGCTTGCTCAAAGGTGATCCGCGCGCCGTTGATAACAACGGCGACTTTGCAGGTGGCCTTGCGTTCGCGGTGAGCCCAAATACGTTCTACCAAAGCAAACAGGCGCGTGAGGTTCTCGACGCGCGCGGCAACGTCATTTCACCGAGCCTCGTCCTGCAAGCGGAGCGGCTCAAGCTTCAGCCTCAGGCGCTCCAGTCTTTGCTCGACGCTTGGAATGGGGACCCAAAGTTGCGTGCTGCCCACGCAAGTTTTGAAGCCTTTTTGGTTGGGCCTCAGGCACAGGGTGGGCTCGGCCTCGCCGTTGGAGCAACGGCTGCACAAGACACCAAAGTCGCTGCGTTTTTAGTGGCGCATCAGAGCCAAATTGAGGAGGCCCAGAAAAAGCGCGCAGAGCAGCCACCCGTCAACGCGCCTACCGGGAACACCGTTTCGTTGCGCGCAATCTCCAGTGAGGCAAGAGCGCTCCAAAGCGAGTTTCCCGTACTCAAAGAAGAAGATTTGCGCGCGCTCGAAGCGTTTTGGGAAGCAGCGCCAGGACCAAAGGGCGCGAGTTTTACCAGTTGGGCAAAAGGCACCGACGTGGGATCGCTACCTTCGCCCACGCTCGTCATGAACGGGGCGACCTCTCCCTCTGCGTTTTTTGCGTCGATCGCGAGCGGCACGACGCAGGCTGGAGCAGTGTCAGCTGCCAATGCCGCCGTCGTCACTGACAACGCAGAAGCCCTGCTCGGCCGTGCGCAAGGCACATGGCCAGACTACTTCACCGCGGAGGGCGCTTACAAAAACCACGTCGTCTCATTGACCAGCGACATCGGCGCATACGCCGCCAAATACTTGGCGCCCCCCGTCACGCCAGGCACCGAGAGTGAGCTCACGGCCAAGCGCAACTCGCTGGACGACGCGCTCAAAGCGTACTTCGTTGCGCTCGTTGCTGTGGCTTGGCAAAAGCGCGACAACCGAGGCGGTGATTCGGCAAAGGCCGCCTGTGAATCTGCTTTTGAGGATGCGAGGAGGACCCTCGACGAAAAGATGGGCGCGTTTGGCGATCCAGGGAAAAAGTACGCAGCTAACTACGTCAAGTTGCGCTTGATAGTCGTCGAAAAAGTGAGCGCCAAGATGGGAGAGAAAAATTGGGCGCACGATGACGTCCACTGGCAGTTCGACAAACATGGCGAAACGTTTTTTGCATCTGCGTTCGTGCACAAGTCCGTTCCGCCGTGCACGGCCAAGATGGCCCATCTCAGTATTCCTGAGGGCGGCACTGAATGGCTCAGTGGCAACGATCTTCGTAAAGTGAGCGGCCAAACAATCATTGCGCGCAATTCATTCCAGCTCGCGGCTGTTCCACCGAAGGCGGCCACACCTCCGGCCTGGAGCACGAACGCGAGCCTGAAAGAGATCGCAAGCAAATACCCAGCTGCCTACCGCGCACCGCAAGCGCCAGCCGCGCCCGCGAACCCGGCACCGACGGCGTCAACAACCGTCACTGCTGCGCCGGTGACTGCCGCCATGGCTGCTGCCATTGCCAACCTTAACGCTGCGCCCGAGGCTGCGCGGCAGCCTGCGAACGACGCCTCACTGCGCCAGATGTCGCTCGCGGACGTCGATGCGTTGATCGAAAAACTTCAGTCCAAAGGCGATACGATCGGCGACCTGGGCGAAGAGCTGTCTTTGAAACTCCAAATGTACCAAGAACGACGCAGCAAATTCTTCGAGACGCTTTCGAACATGATGAAGAAAATGGCCGATACCTCGGGCGGCATGATTGCGAATCTGAAATGAAGGAGCCCGGCATGTTGAACACTGCACAAACAGGCGCGTTACTGAGTCTTGCGTGGCAGTTGAGCGACAAGGAGCCCACGCTCGCGCAGCAGCTCTGTCAATCCGCACTCGATGGCGCGCCGGGCTCAGCCCAAGGCTGGCTTGTCCTCGGTTTGATCTTGGCAAAACAGCACGACTCCAAGCGAGCACTCGGTGCCTTGGAGCGCGCCATCTCGCTCGATGCGAGCTTGCTCGATGCACACATGGCGACAGCGGACCTGCGACTCGAGCTTGGCGACTACACGGGCGCGCTGACTGCGCTCCAAGCCTGTTTTGCGCTTGACCCGCACATGCGCTCACCAAATGGCGTGCGGGCCCGAGCCATGGCTGTGCGTATGCAAAAAGATATTGCGAAGCGGACTAGCGCGGCTTCTTTCGGTACTGCGCGACGTAGTCCTGCGTCTTGAAGGCGATTGCAGTGATCAGGGCAGCGAAATCTTTGAGCGCACCTTGTGTCACAGGTGATAGAATGTCTGGGTCGTTTTCCACCAGCCACTTGCTCACGTTCTCCCGTGCGCCAGCTGCCAATTTTTTTCGCTCAGCCTCGAGCTGCGCAATCTGCGCAACGAGCTCGGCGTCACGCCGTTTCACGTCGGCGTCGAGCGCGCGCAGCAAGTCGTACACCCCCTGTTTGGAGCTGGGTTTGGCTGGCGCCTTAGCGCCTTGCTGGGGAACGGCCGCATCCTGCGATTGGCGCACGAGCTTCATCGTGTCGAGCCCTTGGTCGCGTAGCGCGGGGTTCATGGCGAGTAACGCTTTGGCGACTGATGCGCTCACTCCAACGGTTTTGGCCACGTCATCCGCGGCGTCATCCCAACTGTTCAGAACGTCTTGCTTCTTGTCATCATTCGCCATGTTGATCGTAGCCTATCCTTTTTTAGGCCAATAGGCAGCGGTTTCTGTAGGTTGGAGTTCTATCGCGATGAAAACACCCGGTGCTTTGCGCTTTCATGACTTTGCGTGCCTAGGTTTCGCGGGTGCCTTGCTCGTCACTCTGGTGGCATGCACCAAGAACGATGTGACGCCTGCGCCGGACGCGCCGAGTGGACCGACGGATTCCACTTCCGGCGACATGCCCACTGCTCCTGACTGGGACCTGACACCGGTATCGCAACCCTAAACAGCGGGCTCGAATGCCGTGTGATGCGAATCATTGCCGCGCGCTCAGGCGGTTGTAAGCTTCTGAGATGACGCTTCGCCTCTGGGCAGGTTGTGCGCTCATCGCCCTGAGCTCGTATCATTCTCCTGTGCTCGCCGCCGCTGCGTTCACCTCGAAGAAGGTGACGACGGAAGGCATGGCGGCAATCGCCGGTTCCGATGTGGCCTCTGCCCGCGAAGCGGCAATCAAGAACGCGCAGAAAGTCGCCATAGAGCAAGTGGTTGGCGCTTATGTCGAAAGCGAGTTCAGCGCGGACGAACGTGCCTCAGCGAACGACAAAGGATCGAGCTTCTCGCTCGATGTGCGAGACCGCATCGTGACCAAGTCGGAGGGGTTCATTGAAAAGCAGCGCGTGCTTGCCGAGCGGCGCGATGGTGAGGTGTACCGCGTGAGCCTCGAGGTCGAGGTGCGCACGGCGTCGCTCGCTGACGAGCTCAAAAAAATGCAGTCACTGCTCAAGGCAGCGGGTTATCCCAAATTGTCCGTCCTTGCCGCCGAACGCTACGCAAAGAAGGAGGGCGCCGCGACAGTGATTGCCAATCCGACACTGCTTCCGCTCCTGGAAGAAGCGCTGCTTCGCTACGGCATCAACGTGGTTGGCAAGCAGCAAACCAAGCAGCTTCAGACCAATGCGGAGGCGATGTTTGCCGAGCTCGACGCGCTCGAAAAAGGCGAAGGCAAGATCAAAGCG
The DNA here is from genome assembly GCA_044359465.1 of Myxococcota bacterium. Lineage (GTDB taxonomy): Bacteria > Myxococcota > JADLHZ01 > JADLHZ01 > JADLHZ01 > JADLHZ01. The sequence goes on along the minus strand of JBIKMD010000305.1, from coordinate 1,198 downwards.
CTCGCGAGTGATGGCGCAGAAGTAGTGATCACGGCGCGCGCTGATGACAAGCTCACGGGTTTCAACGAGTTCAACGACAACAATTATTATGTCTCGTCACAAGTTACGCTGCGAGCGGTCGAGACCAAGGGTGGCACCGTGCTCGCGAGCGTTGAGCGCAACGGGAAGGGCATTGGCGCGAACGAAGAGCAGGCGCGCATCAAGGCCGTCAAAAGTGTTGCTGCTGAGCTGCATGAAAAGCTGATTCAGCAACTTGCGCAGGCGTGGCAACAGCGCGCCGACCGCGGGACCCACTATCAGCTCGTCGTCGCCAAGGTGAAGAACTACGCCAAGACCGCAAGACCCTTGCTGAAGGCGCTCACTGCAAACCAGAAATTCTCGTCGGTCAAAGAAGCGAGCTTCGACGCGTCCACGCTGACGATCGATGTGCAATTTGCAGGCGATGAGAACACCTTGTTCGATGTCCTGTTCGACGAAATCGCGAGCACGCCGGGTCTGCAAAAACTGAGTAAAAAACGCGTCGACGGGACGCGGGTCTTTCTGAGTCTATGAGGTTTCGCATGCACCTACGCCTCGTTCTTTTGGCCTCGCTCGTGTTTGCCTCTGCGCCGGTGGACGCGGCGCCAAAGAAGCCCAAGGTCACCAAGAAGGTGACACCTGAACCTGTGAAGCACGAGTCTGCGAGAGCCGAGCCGATCAAACATGAGGCAGCGAAAGTGGAGCCAGCGGCGCCTCGTCCCGAGCCGACCGTCGTGACCACTGTGGTAGAAACCGCCAAACCCGCTCCGGTTGAAGAAGCGCCGGCACCACCGCCGGCTCCGGTGCGTCAAGCCTCGCCGCCTCCGTCAGCGGACGCACCCGTGGTCACCAATGACAAGACCCCTCGCGGCGCCATGAAGGAGCTGGCGGGTGTCATTGGGCAGCGCTTTTTTGCGAAAAATGGAGCGGTGAGCTTTCATCGCGTTGCGATCCCGCACTTCAAAAATGCTAGCCCGAACGCTGACAAAGAAAAGGTTGGCCAACTCGTCGCGGAAATCCTCAGCGTTGAGCTCGCGGAGGAAAAAAAGTTCGTCATCGTCGAACGCGAGCGCATGGACCAGATCATGAAAGAGCATCGCCTCAAAGACCTGGGTGTGGTTGACGAGGGCAGCGCTGCTGAGTTCGGCAAGATTCTCGGTGCGCAAAGTCTCGTGCTCGG
>JBIKMD010000304.1:0-5829 GCA_044359465.1 Myxococcota bacterium | reverse complement strand
TGCAAAGGGCTCACGCGGCGGCTCAGTGCCACTTCGCAGGATGCGGCGTTCTTCAAAGCACTCGCTCGCAAACATCATGGACATTGAGCCCCGCTAGCGGCATCTGCGAGGCATGGATACTTCGCTCAGCCTCGATGTCGACACGTTCTGGATCAGCCCATATGCGCTCTCGGCGTTCGTCGCGCTGCATGAAAAAGGCCTCGCGTTCACAACGCGAGAAATTCACTTGGAGCAGCGCGAGCAGCAGAGCGCGGAGTTCATGGCGAAATCGCTGACCGGGCGCGTGCCGGTGCTGCGTCATGGCGAGTATACGCTCGCTGAGTCACAAGCCATTGGCGAATATCTGGCCGAGACTTTTCCTGCGCCGGACTATCCGCGCTTGTTTCCGGCGGATCTAAAAGAGCGCGGCACCTCGCGCATGCTCATGGCTTGGATTCGTTCCGATCTCATGCCGATTCGCGAGGAGCGATCGACTGCTACGATGTTCTATGAGCGCGCGAATAAGCCGCTGTCTGATAAAGGGCGTGCTGCCGCGGATCGCGTGCTTCGTGTTGCCGAGAAGCTCGTGGGTGATGGCCGGAAGAATTTGTTCCACGACTGGTGCCTCGCCGATACCGACTTTGGCTTCTTCCTCATGCGCCTCGTGCTGAATGGCGATCCGGTCCCCGCCAAAGTGCGTGCTTATGCCGAGGGTCAGTGGGCGCGGCCAGCGGTTCGCAAGTGGGTTGATCGCAAACGCGCGCCTTACGTTGCGTATTGACTGGTCAGCCGAACGCGGTTTGGTAGTTCACGTCGTCTTCGTCTAGGTGGCCCGAGCTCTCGACTTCGCTGCCGAGGAAGAACGAACGCACCATGGCTTCCACCTCGGCGCGGTTGTCGATGCGGACGATCTCTTCACGGAAGTATTTGCCGTTACGCAGGCCCCGCGAATACCAAATGAAGTGCTGGCGCATTTCACGCAGGGCTCGCGCTTCATTTCCAACAAAGGCAATCTGGTCGTTCATGTGGCGCAGAACGAGCGCGCAGCGGTCCGCATTGCTTGGTGACGTAAAGCGCTCGTCCGTGAGCTGCCGGAAAATCCATGGGTTACCGAGCGCGCCGCGCCCGATCATGACCAGGTCACAGCCGGTTTCCGCGATCATGCGGTGCGCGGCAGCTTTGGTTGTCACGTCGCCGTTGCCAATCAAAGTCGCGGTGGTCAGGACTTTGCGCAGCGCTGAGATATGCGACCAATCGGCCTTCCCGCTGTAACCTTGCGCGCGCGTGCGCGGATGCAGGGCAATCGCCGCGGCGCCAGCATCCTGCAACGCTTTGGCCACCTCCACGCAGTTGATGAGATTGGCATCCCAGCCCGAGCGGATCTTGCAGGTCACCGGCACGTTCGTGGCGCGTTTGATTTCACGCACCACATCCTGCGCGCGTTGCGTGTCGCAGAGCAGCGCCGAGCCCGCGCCAATCTTGGTCACCTTCTTCACGGGGCAACCCATGTTGATGTCGATGATTTGCGCGCCTGCCGCAACGGCCAGCTCAGCCGCGCGCGCCATCACGTCCGGTTCGCCGCCGAATAACTGCACGGAATAGGGCTGCTCAACGTCTTTGTTGTGCTTGAGATACTTCTGCGTACGTTCGTTGCCGTAGATGAGGCCCTTCGCGCTAATGAGCTCCGTGGGGCACAATGCGGCACCCATTTCGAAAGCAATCACGCGAAAAGGCATTTCGCTCACGCCGGCCATTGGCGCGAGCACCCAGGGGTTACGAAGTTTGTAGGGTCCGATTTGCACGCTTAGCGCTCGAGATAAAAAGTGACGTCTTCGCCGAATTCTTCGCCCAGCATGCTCGTGCCTACGCCTTCGATTTTGAACGCGCGTGTTTGCACTTTGCATACGCAGGGCTCAGGAAACGCGCTGTTCTCGCTGAACACGAACGCGTCGCAGTCGTTGTACTTGGCGCATGTGCCCTCTGCCACTGTGACGGCCTCGCCGCTTTCGAGTGTGCCCGCAGCGCTCGTGTAGGTGAAGGTCATGTCGAAGCCGCCGCCTTGCGCAACGTAGTTGCCGAGCAAGGTCACCGTGCCGAGCGCGTCGCCGCCTTGTTTCACTGTGAGCGCGTACGTGACGTTGCCGGTCGCTTCAAAGTTGTAGCGAAGCTCTGCGCTCACGTCGCCGTTGATGCTGGCAAGCGGCACGAACGGCGCCCACCAAAACCCCACGAGTGGACCTTCTGTGCAAGTGTTCGTGCCCATGTTGCACACGCTGTTTTGTGGGCAGAGTGCGATGGTGGTCTCGGTGTTCGAGCGGCAGATATCACCGAGTTTGCCTGGTACTTCTTGACGGCAAACGGGGCCTTGTTCGCTGGTCCAGCAGTACGCTGTACCGCCTGCTTGCGTCGTGCGGCAGGCTTGCGGCGCGGTGAGATCGCAGGCCTCACCGACGCTTCGCGGCGTGATGACGGCGATGGGCGCCGTGCTCTGGGGCGAGGCCGGGTTACGGCTGCCGTCCGTCGTGTTTCCGCAGGCGACGAGTGCCAAGGTTAGGACAAGGGTTGCGCGCATGGCGGCGGCCCATACGCAAACCAGGGTGCTTTAGACAATCAGATTCGTCGTCTACAAGAACAGGCAGGCGTCGCCGTAGCTAAAGAAGCGGTATTTCTCGTTCACGGCTGCCTGATAGGCTGTGCGCACCAGCTCCATCCCGGCAAAGGCGCTGACCAGCATGAGCAAGGTGGAGCGGGGCAAATGAAAGTTAGTGAGCAAGGCATCCGCGACCAAGAAACGGTGGCCTGGCGTAATGAAAATGTCTGTCTCGCCCTTGGTTGGCACCACGGCACCATGCGTACGCGCCACACTTTCGAGTGTACGCATGCTGGTGGTGCCAACGGTAATGACCCGGCTTCGCCGAGCTTTTGCTGCGGCGATCTTGCTTGCCGCTGCCGCTGACACCTCGAAGGGCTCGCTGTGCATTTTGTGCTGCGTGATGTCTTCTTCTGCTTCTTCTCGAACCGGGAGGAAGGTGCCTGGCCCGACGTGCAGCGTCAGGCGCGCATTGTCTACACCGGCATTGCTGAGCGCCTGCAGCAACGGTTCGGTAAAGTGTAGGCCCGCGGTGGGCGCTGCCGCAGACCCGGGTTCGTTCGCGAACATGGTTTGATAGGTTGAACGATCCGCGCCATCGTCTTCTCTGCGAATGTAAGGAGGCAGCGGGATGTGACCGTAGGTCTCTAGCGCGGCCATCGTAGCGAGCTTGCTGTCGATGCGGATGCCAAAAAAACCGCCCCCCATGACAGACTCGATGAACACGCTCGTGTCATCACCGACGATGAGCTCTGCGCCTACTGCCAGGCCTTTGACGTTTCGCAGCATCGCGTGAAAGCGACCTTCTCCAAGAGGCCGTGTGAGCAACACTTCGACTTTGCCCCCGGTGCGCCGACGCGCTAGCAAGCGCGCGGGAATCACGCGTGTGTCGTTGAAGACCAGCAGGTCGCCGCTCGCCAGCAACTGCGGTAGGTCTGCAATTTTTCGATGTTCGATTTTTGATACATTGCGGCGAACCACCATCAAACGTGCTTGTGAGCGATCAGCGAGTGGTCGCTGCGCAATGAGGTCTTCAGGCAGATCAAAGTCGAACTCGGACAGCTTCAAGTCACGGCTCCTGGCAGATCACCCATGCCTATGCCGTTGCTCGTGTTTCCACCAAGACTCCCATGAACGAATCGAGGGTTCTTGGGTCTTTTTGTCGCCATTTGGGTCGAACGCGTAGTTGAGACCGGTGAGGAGCCGAAGCTCCTCGTCGGCAATCACGCGCAGCAGGGGCTCCTTTCGGCGCAGACCATCAATCAACCACTGCTCGCGTGGCGCGTTTTGGTTTTTCCCCCACCAATCGTTCCACTTCTTGGGATTGTGCCCAAAGTCTTGCGCCGTGAGCCGCATGAGCGAGCCAAGGCTGCTGTTGGCGAGCTCTTGGCGTTTGACCCCCGTGAGGGGAATGAGCAACGGCACGGCCTTGTGGTCGCGCAAGCGCCCAAGAATTTCGCACGCGCGTAGCTGCGCCTCGTAAACCGGTAGCTCAAGGCGGTCGCGAATCTTCTTTACGCCTTCGTCGTAGCCCGGGAGCCGCGAATAGCGACGCAGCGTATCCGCAGCCGCTTCACGCACACGTGCTTCTTCATCGAACAAACGGCGCAGCAGTTTGGTGAACGCCGGACCGCTCACGACTTGCCCAAAGAACAAGGTCGCGATGAAACGGTGCACAGGGTAGGTGCTTTCCAGATGCGGCAGCACGATGGGCAGCGCGTGCGGCCCGAGCGCTGCGAGCAGGCGCATGACGGGGCTCAGCTCGACCACGTTTGGCGCTGTCGCTGAGGCAAACACGTCAATGGTGAGGCGCCCCGGGAAGCGTGCACCAAGCGCCTCTATGAACTTGCCGCCGAGCTCTTCGCGGCGTTGCCAGAGCTGCTCGGTTGCGCGTTTGGCAACCGCTTCGTCGGGGCTGTCGATCGCATCGAGCAACACTGCAAAATCATCGAGATGCGGTTTCTGCTCCTCGGCTGCTTTGGCCTGGGCCGCGGCTTCAACGAGGATGTCGTCCCAGCCCACTTCTTGGACGTCGGCAGGGGCTTCTTCCGGCGATTGTGATGTCCCGCCTTGTTTACCTGCGGCGATGGTCTCGACCAGGACGTTTTCCCAGCCTTTGGCTTGTTGCTCTTCGGTTTCGTCATCGAACTCGGCGAAGGCTTTGTACTTCTCTTGAGAGGGCGGCTCTACACTCAGCGGTTGGAGCACGGTCTCTGGCGGAGCGGCAAAGTGGGGCTTTGGCGCTTCTTCTTTGCCAAGCAGGGCGTCAGCGCTAATGCCATCAAGGTCGATGCTTTCCTCGTCATTGCGATCGTCGTCCTCTTCGTCGTCCTCCGCCGCTTTCAACACGTTGAGGAAACGCTGCGACAGCAGGTCGGTTGCGTCGATCGGGATGAGCTTCGAGCCTTCGCCTACAGAGATAGCAATCGTCGGTTCGTCGCTCTGGAACTCGAAACCCACGGTGGGCGTTGCTGGTTTGAATTCGGGTTCGCGAGCGGGCGGCGGTTCTTCGAAGCTGATGGGCTCCTCGGCGGCATTGGGCTCGTCTTCACCTTCTTCATCATCGTGAAACGTGTCGCGTTCAGGGAGGGCTGGAGAAAGCGAGGCGAAAGTGGGTTCTGGGAGCGGCGCCTCGGCGGTGAGCTCCTTGAGCTGCACTGTTTTGACTGCCGCCTCGGTGACCGCGCCGACGGCGACCTTGACCTCGGCTTTGCGCCGCTGAATCAGTCGCTGAAACGCCGGGCCGAGGCGCGTGAGCACGACGAGCAGGTCCGCCACTTTGCGCGACGGAACGCCGCGTTTTCCATTGTCGCAAAAGAACAGACCGCGAAAGCTTCCGGCAATGACCAGCGGCGCCAGGAACACAATCTTGGGCGGGTCGCGCCCCAGGTCCTGTAGAATGGTGGCGTTCAAGCTCTCGTGCGGAACGCTGCCCAAGTAGTGGCCGTGTGTTTCATGAACGGTCTTGAACATCGATTGCAGAATCAGCGGCACGGTGACGCGCGTCAGCCGGCTCACGCTCGTAATGTCGCCTTTGCCTCGGTAACCTACGACAGAGTTGCCTTGCGCGAGGAAGAGCGATGAAAACTTGAAGCCCTGCGTAGCGAACTCGAGCGCCACATCAATGATTTGGTCGCGATCACGCGCGAGCTGCAAGCGCATGAGCGCTTGATCCAAGTCCATCTCTTCTACGCGCTGAGGCAGAATGTTTTGCCGCTCGAGCTGGAAGACTTGTTCTTGGTGCTGCGGCACGAGCGCAG
>JBIKMD010000303.1:0-5832 GCA_044359465.1 Myxococcota bacterium | reverse complement strand
GATACCGGTCTCAGTTCTCTTCGCGTTGCTGAGCGCCATGCGCAGGGCTGCCTCACTTTCAGTAGATGCTTTCGAACCCATTGGCAGTCGCAGCCTGGAACGCGATTTGGGTACCGTGGCGCGATTTTTCGTTCGCCTCAGCAGCGTGCAGTTTCTCTTGAGCCGCAGTGCTGCGCTCTGGTCGACGTACTACCAAGACTTTGGAAAAGTGACGCACTGCATGCCGCAACCGAGCGTCGTCGAAGTCACCTACAGCGGAATGCCCGGGGCGAGCGCAGAATTCTTCGCCTTCCACCGTGGTGCCCTTTTGTCACTGCTTCGGGCAAGTGGCCACCCACGCGTGACTGTAGCCTCAACGACGCACACCGAAGACCAGTGCGTTTTTCGCTTTCACCTGGGCTAGCGGACCTCTCTTCTACAGCTCGCTGCGGATCGCCCAAAGATCGGCGAACAATGGGCGGAACAAGGTTTGCCGCAGGTAGTCAGCCCCGGCGGAGCCACCAGTCCCGGCTTTGAACCCAATCGTGCGTTCCACCATTTTCACATGCCGGTAGCGCCACTCTTGCAGCGCCTCGTCGATGTCGATCATGCGCTCGCAGAGCACCGCTAGATCATTGCGGGTGCGATAAATGCCAACGAGCGCCGTACGAAGCTCTGCGGATTCGACAATAGGCGCCCGCGGATCCCGGGTCTCTTGCGGAAGCGCAATGCCGCTGCGCGCGAGGTGGCCCAAAAATGCATCGTACAATGTGGGCCGCGCAATTTGTTCGTTCACTTGCTGCGCCGTCACGGGGTCTCCCATCAAATGCACGAGCATGCGCTCATCGCGTTTTCCAAGCCGCAGCTCCAACACGCGAAACTGCTGCGACTGAAAGCCACTCGCGGTCTCGAGTCGCGTGCGGAACGAGGAGAACTGTACGGGCGTCATGGTCTCGATGACGTCAACCTGCGCCACGAGCGTTTTGAAGATGGTGAGAATGCGCTTGAACGTGGACAGCACGACGGGCGAGTCGTCGCGTTCTAGCGCGCGAATCAAGTGTTCAAGCTCGTGGAGCACCTGTTTGAACCACAGCTCGTAAACTTGGTGCACAACGATGAACAGCGTCTCGTCGTGTTCTGCGGGCTCAGAGCGTGGTGCTTGCAGCGCCAGCAGTTCGTTCAGTTGCAGGTAGCTCGCGTAGGTCAACGCCCGTTTTGGCACACTGATGTCTGTCACGCAGGCGGCGATAGCACAGCGTTGTCGGGCGTGCGAACCGGGGAAGAAAATGCGTTCACATCACCAGCGCCGAAGAACGCTCTGTCGAGCTGGTGATGGCTTCTGGCACGCTGTCTAGCGTTTCTTTGTCTAAGCCCAAGGCCTGCGCGCTGTGCGTGGCAGTCGCGAGTGACGCTCCTGGGTTCGACGTCCACTCCATGGCGCCTTGAACGACTCTGACGAGGTGCATTTCCTCAGGCACGTTGGAGCCTAAAACGGGCGCGTGGTGATCGCGGCACACGCGCACGAGGAAGTCCGGCACTTCGAAGGACAACAGCGCTTCGGCGCCAATCATGGAGTGCACCAAAAAGACTACGCGCGTGACTTCATCTTCTGTGAGACGTTCGTTTCCAAGCACTTGGCACATCGAGCGCAACGCAAGCGAAGCGCCAATGTCGCAGAGCAGGCTGGCCATGAACGCTTTCTCTGGTCGCGCTTTCTGCGTCAGCAATGCGAGCCAGCTGGAAGCGAATGCCATCGTGGTGCTGTTGCGGTACAACGTGTTGAAGGCATCGGCGTACCGCGCGTACTCTTTTTTCGTTTTTCCATCGAAGAGCGTGCGGCTTGCTACCCCCGCGGAGACCAGTGAGACTTCGCGCACGCCGATGCGCAAAATAGCCAGATCCAAGCGGTCGACCGGTGACGACGCGCGGAATGCGGAACTGTTGGCGAGCCGGAGTATGTGCGCGGCGATCGCTGGGTCTTTGCGGATGGCGGCACTGATATGCGACAGCGAGGTGTTCTTCTCGTCCAGTAGTCGCAAGATCTCCATGGCTGTTTGCGGAAAAGCCGACGGGTCTGGCCTGTTGTTGCAGAAGTGGTCGTAAGTGCGGCCGACGATATCGATAACCTTGTCACTCTCGATGACCGCCGGTTCGCTGTCTGGTGTGCGCGCAATGGCTCCGGAGAATGTGGGAGTCTCGGGCGGCGCCACAGGGAGCGCGAGCGCAGCAAAATCAACATCGCTAAACGGCGTTGGTGTCTGAGGCTGAGCCTGGGATGCGAACATAAACATATGGGCTTGATGTCGAGGGCGGGCGTGTTACCGTTCAGTAGCACCCTCTGATGCAGGGCGTTAGCGCGGCGCAAACGCGTGTGCTAAGCCCGCTGGCGTGTTCTATCGCTGCCCTAAGTGCGCAGAGCTGTTTAGCGCTGACACGGCACCCATCGCGCGTTGTATGGCGTGCGGTGCCCTGCTGAGAGTCTCGCCCGCCGAGGTGCTGCGAGCGCCGCCGCCGCCCGTGGAGGCGCCGCTGAGTGTCGCGTGGGAGCGTGACGCCGGGTCTTTGGCGCAGCGTTTTTTTCTGACGCACGCGCAGCTGGCGCGGGGGGCCGCTCAATTCTTTGCTTCGCTCGAAGACAAGCCGGCACGTCGGGCTGAGCTCTTTGCCTATGTGTGTTCGTTGATTGGCCTGATGGGCTACTTCGCCGTGCAGCTCTTTTTCCTGCGCGACGTCGACTCGGCGCGCCTGGTCGAAATCATTGCACGTGCCACGGACCGGCCGGTGCGGCCTGACGGGGTGCTCCGCTTCTTTGCCTGGGGTTTTGCGCTGTCGCCGCTGCTGGCCGCGCTTCCTTCGCATGTGTGCGCCGGTTTGTATCAGCTTGGACTGTGGTCGTTTCGCGCGGGCTCCCATCCTTATGAGCTCACGTTTCGTGTGGTGTCTTACGGACTCGCGCCCATGGTCTTGTTGATCGTGCCGGCCATCGGGCCGTTTCTTGCGCTCGCTTGGATCTTCGCACTGCATCTCGAAGGCATTTCGACGGCGCACCGCCTGCCGCCTATCGCAAGTCTGCTCGTCATCCTCATGCCTGCGCTGAGCGTTGGATTGCTCCTTCTGCGCGGGTTCGGCTACGCGATCCTGCTAGTCATGACGCGCTGAGCTGTTCGATTATTTGTACGATTCACGCAACTTTTCAAAAAAGTGCGATCCGCTGCACTGCGGCAATGACGCGGTGTGTTGTAGTGAGTGAGAACAACCCGCCTGGCAGTCCGATACTGTGGGCATGCAGTACCGCAACTCCTACATCGAACTGTTGTCTCGTCGAGCTTGGATTTGCATTCGCGCGATTGTCGTCGGAATGGTTCTTGTCACCACCGAATCAGCGTTCATGCCGAAGCCGGCTGAACCCATGGTTCCAAAGCTTGCAGTCGACTCACCCTTTTTGGACACCCGCATCCAGCTGCTGAACGCGATCGATAAGACCTCCGGCAAGCGCCTCACGGAGCTCCAGAAGATCGAGCTGTGCGACATTGTTGCCGAGATGGCGGCCAAATACCGCATGGACCCCATGTTGATCATGGGCGTCATCAGCGTTGAGAGTGAGTTCTACACCCACGCGCGTTCGAGTGTGGGCGCCCTTGGTCTCATGCAGCTTCGTCCGTCCACCGCGTTCGAGTGGAGTGGCCGCATCAAACAACCCATGCATGAGCTTGGGCTCTTCGATTGGCGCACCAATATTGAGCTCGGCGCAGCGTACCTGCGTTTTCTGCGCGATCGTTTGGGATCGTGGTCCATGGCGCTCGCTGCTTACAACTGGGGTCCGACGACGGTACTTCGCGCAGTGAAAGCGCAAGGCAGCATTCCCAAGAAGATGCGCCACTACGAGCAACGCGTAAACAAGGCGAAAGAAGCGCTCACCCGCGCGGCAAAGGCCAAAGCCATTCTGGCAGCGAACTAAAAGTTAGGTTCGTCCGGAACGTTTTGCACTCAAGTACGCCATGGCGATGGCGGTGGCCAAGTCGCCATCGCTCACGGAGCGTACGAGCGTATCCGCAGCGGTGAGCTCCTCCGGCAGTGCGAGCCGGAGCGGTTCTGGAGGTGGAGGCGGCGCTTCGTCCTCCTCCATCTTGCTGATGTCGCCATGCACCAAGCGGATGACTGAGATCACCTCTTTACCCATCTTGGCATTGAGCTGAACCCGCAGGTCCTCAACCATGAAGCTGAGCTGTTGCCGCCAGGACGCTGAATCAACAGCGACGGTGAGCTCACTGCCGCGCAGGCGAAACGCTTTGGCGTGTTTGCGCGTCGCTTCACCCACCAGCGTATGAAATGTGGTGAACACTCGCGTCTGAAAGACTTTAGAGGTCATCTTGCGCGCGGTGAGAAAGGCATCGACTACGGACGCTGCGGGCGTGAGTAAACGTCTTCGCGGCCGGACATTTGTGGCGCGTTGCTGCGGTGCGTCGATGCGCCGGCCGGGATCTGCAGAATCGTCACTCATGCGTGGGGAGTCGTTGCTTCCTCTATGATCGCGCCCATACCCCGACTTTTGGCGGCTGAGAATACATTTGCGGCGCGCACTTTGCTTCTTCCCGTTCCTTGCTCTCGGGTGGCCTTGCGTCTAAGACGCGAGCCCCGGGGAATCAGCAGTCTTTGGAGGATTGGGAGAATATGAAAAAGTTTTTCGCCGTCGTTCGCCTGGCCACGCTCAGTGGTCTCGCACTCTCGCTATTGCAGGCCTGTCCAAGCGGGCCCACTCAAACAGCACAAGCATGCAAGCTCGACACGGATTGTGATCCGGGTCTTCTTTGCGAAGCAGACAAGTGCGTCGAGTACCTCTCGTGCCCACTCCGTGAAAAAGGCTGCACGACCGATTGCGGCACTGCGGCTACCGGCGCGTCGTGTTTGCTGAGCGCAGATTGCAAAACCGGCGACGCTTGCGTGGAAAACAAGTGCACCACCTCATCGAAGTGCCCAGACGGCGAGTTCTGCGCCGAGACCGACCGCGGGTCGACCTGCCGTACGCTCGGTTGCCGCGTCGCCAGCGACTGTAAGAACGGCGAAGTTTGTATTGATTCGCAATGCGGCGCGCCGACTGTCACGGTTCCAGATAGCTGCGAAATCGCGAACCTCGCGACCACCTTCGCCAAAGAGGCCACGGGCATCAAAGTGCTCGCAGTGGCGTACAAGAACGACGAAGTCATCCCGTACTTGAAGCCATCTGGTCTCACGACCACGGGCGGTCATTTCACCGCAGATGCAACGGCCGGCACGATCAGCGGCGTTCCTGGTGCGACTGCGGGCGGCCAAGACACCGTCACCGCAAGCTTCACGGGCAACATCACGTGCACCAAGACGTTCACCTTGGCGGCCGACGTCAATGGTTCACGCGTTGTGCTCTACACCAACTCAGTCACTGGCGGCGTGGGCCCGGTTTCTGGTCTCACCTCTGCGCACATCACTTATTTCGATGTGGCAGGCGCGGCCATTGCTACCACGGTCGTAGAAACGCCATCGGGCTCGGGTGTCTACAATCTGACGGCCGGTGTGTCGGCGCCAGTTGGCATTCACATTGTGCATCCCAACTACTCCGCAGCGACCTACTACTTCGGCACTGCAAGCGCGAACTTCGACATCGCACTTCCACTCGAGAAGCTCGCCGAGACCACGGGTTTTGGTGGCAAGCCAGACTTCGGTGACTTCGACAAAGAGTTCTCGAACCTCGCTAAAGCGGAAATCAAAGGCGCCTACGCCAGCGCAAGCTTGCCTCTGTCGTCGCTCCTCAACTTCAGCCTCGACTTGTTCGCTGGTGACCTCGCGCCCAAGAACATCGACGCCTCGGTACTCACTGGT
>JBIKMD010000302.1:0-5833 GCA_044359465.1 Myxococcota bacterium | reverse complement strand
CCCTGCGGGGTGACCGCAAATCCGCAGGCGACCTTCGTGTAAGCGTTGTTGGTCATGTTGACGTAGTGACCATGTTCTTTGCCATCGTTGGTGTCGGGACCTTCCGCCCACATTGCGCTCAAGCATGGGGCGATCATCTTCTCAGGGGGGCCCGGCCAGCCTGGGCACTCGTTTTGCGCCCGTTCCTGACATTTGCCAAACGCACCGTGCGGCTTACCGGAGCTTGAGTCCGCCTGCGCCTGCGCGTCGGAGCAGCCCTCCGCCTCTTGCCAACGTCCGAGCGCTGGCAAGTTGAGTGTTGCGCGCAAACGATTGATCTCGTCCACGCAAGACACGGCTTCGCTTCGTCCGCAGCCGACCAGCAAGAGGAATAGCAGGCTTAGACCTCGTTCACGCATCTCTAAGTTTTAGCACGCGCGTTTCTCGCGCGCTCGAAACGAAATCAAAGCAAGTCACGCTTCAATGGTGAAGGTCAGTTTCTTGCCAGCCCGGCGACACCATCGTGTTGCTGTTTGCGCAGGACGAAAAGGACTGGTCTGTGCCTCCGCAATACGCCGATTTATTGCCCGTTCCGATGGCTGAGCTCGAAGCCCGCGTCGCTAAAGGCGAAGTGGTCGAGCTCACAGCGCGCAAGCGTAACATGGACATTGTTCTAGCGGCGGCCCCGACAGGACAAACGGTTGAACGTCTTCTCGATGGAATCATCGGGCGCATGGTGAAATGAGTAGTTAAGGAACGAAAGGTCGCCACATGAAGGCCTGTACGGCCCAAACTTGGCCGTTGAGGGTCACTGCAAATCCGCACGCGACCTTAAGACGCGTTCCGCGACATCGGTGTCACGACTCAGAGCCCAAAGAGCAACAAAGCGCAGAAGAATGCACCAGCTAATGCGTGGTGCGCAGTTTGCATCGCCGTTTGATCCAATAATCTCTGGGAGACACGCATGCTGCTGCTACGACGCCCGTTTTGTTTAACACTGGCCCTTCTTCTTCCCTTCCTCGCTTGTGGGCCTCAACCCAGCGAGACCCCAAAGGCCTGCACCCTCGTTGCGTGCGCGCCATATAGGCTCACCATCGAGTCGAGCGCGTCGAGCTTTGGCAGCGGAAATTTCGAGCTAACATTCACTGTCGATGGAAAAACCAGCGTTTGCACGCTCTCATCGGCTACGAACACAGCGCAATGCACCGAAGGCGTCGGAACCGCATCTCTTTCGTTCGACTCCGGCAAGTTCGAACTTGAGCTCAATGATCTACCCGCCAACAAGGCTGCGAGCGTCGACTTCAAGCGGGATACGATCGTCCTAGGACAAAAGGACTTCACTCCGAATCTGGCGGCGCGTGAGCCTAATGGCCCCGGATGTGGAACCTGCTACACGGGGTCCGATGTTTGGACATTGTAGAGCGGCGCGGGTGCGCGCTCTTTGGGGCGTCGCCGCGATCCACTCACGCACAGCCGACACTTGGCCTGTTCACATCTCGTGAGAGTTGGAGAACAAGTTCACCACCACGACGCCGGCCATGATGAGCACCATGCCAGCGACGGTGGGCGCGTTGAGTTTCTGACCAAAGACAATCCACCCCACTAACGAAATCAACACGATGCCAACGCCAGACCAAATGGCGTACGCCACACCGGTTGGGATCGTGCGCAGCGTTTGCGCAAGGCAGGCAAACGCCACCAGATAGCCGACTATCGTAAACACAGAGGGCCAAAGGCGGGTGAAGCCCTCAGACGCTTTCAGGCAGCTCGTGCCAACGACTTCACTCAGAATGGCGACGATCAAAAACACGTACGACTTGTTCATGCGCGCTCCACGAATGACGCCGCCATCGCGGCAGCAAAACGTCCCGAACTCAGAACCATGGGCACACCGCCACCTGGATGCGTGCCACCGCCACAATAAAAAGTGCCTGGCACCTTTCCGCGCATGCGTGGCCGTTTGAAAGGACCAAACGCGCCTCGCTCGAGGTGTCCGTAGATCGATCCGCGCGGCGCACCAATCGCTTGAAAGTCGTTGGGCGTACGTTCGAACACCACCCGCGCGCCGGCCAGCGCAGGTTCACAAGCGATCACTTTCTTGAGCACGCGCTCGCGCACGGCCGCTAAGGTGTCACTCGCAAACGGCGCCCGCGCGGGCATGTTGATCATCACGAACACACCGCTTCTTCCGGTTGGCGCCGCACTCGCGTCAGTGGCCGCAGGGTGACACAAATAGATCGTCGGATCGCTCGGCGCCTCGCCGCGTGCGATCTCATTGAACTCACCGCGGTAGTCCGCCGAGAAATGCACGCGGTGGTGCGGAAGGTCCGCACGTGCACTGTCGAGGATCATGACGTAGCCACTGAGCCCAAGCTCACGGTCGTCGGCTTCCCCGATGGGATCCGCGTTCACAATCACGGCGTCCCAAGTCCCAAAGCCTGCAGGCACACGTGGCGAACCCGCGAGGCTCACCGGCGCATTGAGCTGAACCGTCGCGCCATGTGCTCGGCACGCGTCAGCCAAAGCGTTCACGATCGAGCGCATGCCCCCAACCACATGATGCACACCGAACGCGCGTTCCACATGTGCGATCATCGCGAGTGCTGGCGAACCCACGTACGGCGTCGTCCCCACATAGGTCGCAAAGCGCGATGCAAACTGCTGCAGCTCTGGCGTTTCGAAATGCGAGGCACTGAAGTCCGCAAGCGTCTGCACGAGCAGTTGAAGACCGACGATCGGATTGAACGTCGGTGCGGACTGCCGCGCGTAACTCGCGAACCCTTCGAACGGCGTATTCAAGTACGCGCGGCCGGCCACATCGAACATCCGCTCAGCCGCGGCGTAAAAGGGCCGCACATCTTCTTCTGCGAACGCGCTGACCGAAGCGGCAGTTTGCTCCAAATCGGCGAACACATCGAAGCCGCGGCCATCCGGATACACGTATGAACACTGCGTTTGCAGCGCCATCCACTGCGGCACCGAAGCCCCCGCGTCGGTCAGCACCGAGCGCACGGTCTCAGGCAAAGTGAGCAAGGTGGGCCCGGTATCCATCACCAGTCCATCAAGGTTCACCGTCCGCGCCTTCCCGCCGAGCTCCGCCGCCGCCTCGAAGAGCGTCACCTCATGCCCACGGCGGGCCAGGATTGCGGTCGCCGCCAGTCCGCCAAGTCCGCCACCTACAACAGCAATTCGAGCCATTAAACGCCTGCCACCTTCCAAGTAGCCAAACGGAAACCTAGTGTGTTAGTGCCCGCCACTTTCGTACGAACCGGGGATGCCATGGGCCGAATCATAGCGGTATGCAACCAAAAAGGCGGGGTCGGCAAGACGACTACCACCGTCAACTTGGCAGCGTCGCTGGCGGCGGGCGAAAAGCGCGTCCTCGTCATCGATTTAGATCCGCAAGCAAACGCGTCTAGCGGTCTTGGCATTGCCAAAGGCAGTGTGCAGCTCGGCACATACCAAGCGCTGCTCGGGGATGCTCAGGCCGAACAATGCATCGTGAAAACCGAGCTGCCAACGCTGCATTTATTTCCTGCAACGAACGATCTGACGGCTGCTGAAGTAGAGCTGGTCAGCGAGCTCGCACGCGAAAATCGTCTCAAGAAGCTGATTCGCCCGCTCGCGCCGCAATACGATTTCATCTTCATTGACTGTCCGCCGTCGCTCGGGCTGCTCACCGTCAACGCGCTCACCGCCGCAGACAGCGTGCTGATCCCGCTGCAATGCGAGTACTTCGCGCTCGAAGGCCTCAGCCAGCTCATCAATACGATTGAGCTCGTGCGCGGCTCCCTGAACATGGATCTCGATCTCGAGGGCATTCTGCTCACCATGTTCGATCCGCGTAACAATCTGGCCCACCAAGTGGTGGACGACGTGCGCGGCCATTTCGAAAAGAAGGTTTTCAACACGGTCATCCCGCGCAACGTGCGGCTCTCTGAGAGTCCGTCCTTCGGAAAACCCGCGCTCCTCTACGACATCGCATCCCGCGGCAGCCAAGCGTACTTGCAGCTCGCAGACGAGCTCCTCGCGCGCAGAAAAGCGGCCGGACGTACCGAACAAAAGGCATCATGATGAACGATCCAGCGAAGAAAAAAGTGCTCGGCCGCGGCCTCTCCGCCTTGATTCCTGGCGCGCCTGCGCAGCCTGCACAACAAGGTCAGCAACGCAGCGGTTTGCTCACTGTCGCCATTGAGCGCGTCGTTCCGAACGATCGCCAGCCGCGCACGCACTTTGACGCGCAAGCGCTCGATGAGCTGTCGCAGTCGATCAAAGAAAACGGCGTTCTGCAGCCCATTCTCGTCCGCAAGAACGGCGAGGAATTTCAGATTATCGCCGGTGAACGGCGCTGGCGTGCAGCGCAGCGTGCGGGACTTCATGAAGTTCCCGTGATCGTGAAGGAGCTCGACGACAGCTCCGCGTTTGCCATTGCCCTCATTGAAAACATTCAGCGTTCGGACCTCAACGCGATCGAAGAAGCGCTCGCCTACGAACGTCTGCTCGCCGAGCACGACTTCACCCAAGAAGCGCTCGCGCAGCGCGTGGGCAAAGATCGCTCGACGATCACCAACAGCATCCGTCTGCTCAAGCTCCCCGAGCGGGTGCGTAACTTCGTGGTCGAAGGCAAGCTCAGCATGGGTCACGCCCGCGCGCTGCTTGGCCTAGAAGAGCCAAGGCTCATCGAAAAAGCCGCGTTAGAGCTCGTCCAGAACGGCGGCAGCGTTCGCGACGCCGAAAAACTGGTGCAGAAGCTCAAGGCGGGTGATGATGCCGCTCCTAAAGAGAAGAAGCAGATGACGCCTGAAGCAATCGCTTTGGTCGACACACTGCAGAGTGCCCTTGGAACTCGCGTTCGTTTGGTCGAGAACCAGGGCAAGGGTCGCATCGAAGTAGACTTCCACTCGCTGGCCGAGTTGGACCGCCTGATCGAGCGATTCGTCAAATAGTCCGCGATGAGGCTCCCTGGCTCATGTAGCGGGCGGAAGCCCGGCATGGCGCCGGCACAAGGAGACGAACATGGCAGTGACGAAGCGTGAAGACGATAGAAACATGAGCGTTGGCGTCTCGATGAGCGACGTGCACACCATTCTCGGACCAGAGAGCCGCTTTCAAGGCACGCTCTCGTTCGAGGGCACCGTTCGCATTGACGGCCATTTCAAAGGCGACATCAACACCAACGACGTGCTCGTCGTGGGTCAAGGCGCCAAAGTCGAAGCAGAAGTGAAAGTCGGCACCATCGTCATCAACGGCGAAGTACACGGCAACATCTTCGCCAAGACTGCGGTTGAAATTCACGCTCCGGGCAAGGTGAAAGGCAACATCACGACGCCCGTGCTCGTGATTGATCGCGGCGTCGTCTTCGAAGGCAACGCCAAGATGGAAAACCTCTCCGAGAGCCCCAAGGTCGCCTGAGGTTCATTGTCCTCATCAGCTGCGTGAGCGCCTCATGCGCGGCGCCCATCGCTTCCTCACGACCGGCATCTGAGCCGGCGCGCGCTACTTCCTTGCCCACTGCTGCTGACGAGGCCGTCTCTCTCCCTACGGCCACCGTGAAGCCAGCGCCCTGCGCTCTTTCGGACCTGCGCGTGTATTATCAAAACGGACGCTGGAAAGACGGCGAGCAAGTGGCCCAGCGCTGCCTGCAAGAAAACCCGCTCGCCACCGAAGCGCGCGTCACGCTCGTGCGCATGTATTTGATGCGTGCCTACGCCGCCAAAGAGCCTCGCTGGTTGGACGAAGCGCGCCGGCAGCTTCGCATGATCGCGGCAGATCCCGCGTACGCCGACGAGGCGCGTGAGCTTGGCATGCTCATCGAGCAACCCACCATGGAATAGTCTGGCTTCAATCACCAACC
>JBIKMD010000301.1:0-5844 GCA_044359465.1 Myxococcota bacterium | reverse complement strand
AAAAAACCATCGCGGTCAAAAAAATCCGACCGCATCTGACGGGCGACGAGAACTTCATTCGCATGTTCTTGAATGAGGCCAAGCTCGCCGCGCAGCTCAACCATCCGAACATCGTTCAGATCTACGATCTTGGTAAGATCAACGACTCCTACTTCATCGCCATGGAGTACGTGAGTGGGCGCGACATGAGCCGCGTGATCCCCAAGTGCAAGTCGCTAAACATTCCGTTTCCCCTCGAATACGCGCTCAAGATCACCTCAGCGTCGCTCGAAGCGCTCTATTACGCGCACAACAAAACCGACGGCGCAGGTCACCCGCTACACATCGTGCACAGAGACGCGACGCCGGAGAACATCCTCGTTGCGTTCAACGGTTCGGTCAAAATCGCAGACTTTGGTATTGCCAAGGCCACAGCCCATCTTGGTGATGGACGCACCGAGAACACGCGCGCCGGTGAGATCAAAGGCAAGCTCTCGTACATGTCGCCCGAGCAATGCATGGGCAAAGACGTCGATCACCGCAGCGACATCTTCTCGCTCGCGGTGGTGCTCTACGAGTGGCTCACGGGCTTCAAGCTGTTCTCAGGCGATAACGATCTGGCGGTGATGAACAACATCATCGAAGGAAAGATCTATCCGCCGAGTTACTTCCGCGACGGCATCCCCGACGTGGTCGAAACCATCTTGATGAAGGCGCTCGAGAAGGATCGTAAGAAGCGTTACCAAAGCGCGTGGGATATGCAGTTCGATATCGACACGTTCCTCGCGTCCAACGAGTTCACGCCGTCCTCGATTCACCTTTCGAACTTCATGAAGCAGCTGTTCAAGGACGAGCTCGACAAAGAGCAGGCGTTTTTGGCCGCGCTGCATTCACCTGCGACACGGACGCCCGCGACGCCGCACACACCGCACCAGACGACCGATGTCATTGAGCTCGACACCAGCAACGTCATTTTGGAAGAGATGGCGGTCGAAAACACGCCCTTGCCGCTGCAAAAAGCGCAGCCCGTAGAGCTCACCATCCGGCTAGACAAAGGCAGCCTGCGCCGCCTCACCGAGCTTGCCGAGCGTAAGCAGCAGACGCCGGGCGAGCTTGCCGAGCTTCTACTGAACGCCGTCCTGAAAACAGTTTAAACGGCAACGGCCAGGCAACTTCAATTGGCATTCACCGTCTGGCTCAGGTGATCATGGAAAGTCGATGAAGAGCTCATAGGGGGGCACAACGATCGTTGTTGCGATCACGAACCGACACCCACGCAGGTCTCGAAGCTTCCAGAAAAAACACCAACCGTGATGAGGTGTGGCGCAGCCAACGTGAAAACGTAGAGATCAAGTTCGCCGATGGGGTTCATCGCGGCGAGAAGTCGTTGGTCCATCGTCACATTGATCCCGGTGGCCTGTGCTTGGGCGATGCCATTGTCGGGCTCGTTCGCAAGAAGGCGCGCGACGTCTCTGCAAGCAAGACCGTGCTGACGGCGGGCTTCCTCTTGCCGTTTCCGTGCAAGGCTTCATGGAGCAGCTGCTCGCCATGTCAGGCGCTAAAAGCCCGACTGAGACAATGACGGCGAGAGACATCAAACAAGGTCGCTTGGTCGCAGACTTCATGATCATGTACCGCGAGCATAGAATTGCCGGGAAGATCGAATATTCGACGCAGACTAACGTCTTAGCACCTACAGGAGCATAAATATGATGACAGGATGGACTCGGTTGTTTTGCACGACGGTGGCAGTATTTTGTTTTGCTGGGACACTGAGCGCGGCTCCAGAGAAGAAACCACGCGATGCCAATGAGAAGATTGGCGTCAAGCCCGGAGGCAAAGCACCGCAAGTCGGCGAGAATGTCTGTGGCGCGAACAAGGAACAGAGCCGCAACAATGAAACAAAGACGCAGTGTTCGAAGGATCCTTGCCCACCGAACGCAATGCAAGACTGCCGCCGCGTTGCCGCTACCTGCATGAACCCAGATGGCAAAGGCAATTACCAAGCCTATGGTGCTTGGGAGTGCGTCGACGCGGTGAAAAAAGACCCAGCGAAGATGCAACCCGCAAAGTAAACGAAGCTACCGGATCCAAACCCGCTCGACTCCCTATCCTGGCGATACCGCGGCGCCGCTTGCATCAGGCTGACAAAGAGCCAAGTCGCCGATCACGAAATATGTAGATACACAAGAAGCGCTTGTTCAGGAGTTCGCCCGCGCTCAACGCGCACGGCTCAGCTTGCGTCACATCCCGCCGTACTGCCCGCCTCATCTTCAACGCGCTGATGGCGGCGTGGTCGTTTGGGTAGGGGCCGTGAAAGACCGAAACGCCCTTCGTCACTAATTTGTCGCGGACCCAGGCACGACCGGGCGGCAGGGTCGTCGCAGTCCCGTCGGCGGGGTCCATGAAGAAGTACTGGTGAAGGCGAAAGAATGTAGGGCTTTCATGTGGCGCGACGACGCCATTGTCTCGTGCGAACATCTTTTGCACCGAAATGGCATGTTGACGCGATTGCGTTAGAGCAATTGTCGAAATACGAACGCTCATGAAACGCTATTGGAAAGAACTGCTCGTTTCACTGTCTCTTGGTGGCATCGCTCAGTACTTCTTCACCTGTGCGTGGGCAAAACAACAGCCTGGCGAAGTTCCTGTCATGCTCTACGGCTTTCCTTTGCCATGGGCCGAAGGAGTTGCGGCTCTGACTGAAAGGTTTGACATCGCACCGGTCAGCTTGCTTTTCGATTCCGTACTCTACGCCATTCCTTTGCTTCCTCTTGTCGGTCTTGGTGCACGCTGGCTCCCAGGGACGGTGTGGAGGGTGATCGCGACGCTCGTTCCAATCACAACCGCTGGCTTCTTTGCGTTCTTCTTTTTCGTATGAGGGTGGGGTGGCGAACTTTACATCAGCACCAAATACGTAACGAGAACGATGTACCTTCCTTCGGGTATGCCACGTCTTTATTACGCAGAGGACTACGCACCTCTTTAACGTTTCTTGGGAACCACGACCAGCTCGAAAGCCCGACCATCGGCCAAGCTTGAGCTCGACACCAGCAACGTCATTTTGGAAGAGATGGCGGTCGAAAATACGCCGTTGTCGCTGCAAAAAGCGCAGCCCGTAGAGCTCACCATCCGGGTAGACAAAGGCAGCCTGCGCCGCCTCACCGAGCTTGCGGAGCGTAAGCAGCAGACGCCGGGCGAGCTTGCCGAACTCCTACTGAACGCCGTCCTGAAAACAGTTTGAACGTTTGCCCTTGCGAATTAACGGCGGCGGCGTGACATTAACACGCGGCGTGCTCGTGGTGACCCGCAAAACGAAAGTGCGGTCCCATGCTTCACGAGTTCCTCTCCGCCAACAAAAAAACGCTCATTGAACGCTGCAAGAAAAAGGTGTCACGGCGAACGGCGCCGCGGGCTGAAGAACCCGAGCTCTCGCAAGGCATCGCGACTTTCTTAGATCAGATCATCCGCACCCTCCGCATAGAAGATCACTCAGGCATGGTCGAGAGTGGCGCGATCTCGGGCAAGAGCGAGGCAGAAAGAACACCGGCAGACTCGGAGATAGGTCAGACGGCGGCCCATCACGGAGGCGTCAGGCAACGGCTGGGCTTCCGAGTTGACCAAGTGGTGCATGACTACGGCGACTTGTGCCAAGCCGTCACCGACTTGTCCGTCGAGCAGAATGCCAAGATCTCTGCCGAGGAGTTCCGCACCTTCAATCGCTGCCTCGACAATGCGATCGCTGACGCTGTGACCGAATATGCTCGGCAGCGCGAACGTCACGCCGAGGCGGAAGGCACTGCCGCCACGAACGAGCGCCTTGGGTTCTTGGCGCATGAGCTTCGCAACATGATCGGTGCGGCCATGCTCGCAGTGGCCGCGATCAAGCGTGGCAACGTAGGCATTGCTGGAGCCACAGGCGCAGTTCTCGAGCGCAGCCTGAGAGGCCTGCGTGATCTTGTGGATCGTTCGCTCACCGAAGTCCGTCTCAACGCACTGCAAGTGCATCTGGAACCCACCTCCATTGAGCAGGTGTTTGCCGACCTAGAAATTGCGGCTTCGCTGGATGCGAATGCCAGAGGCATCACGTTCATCACCAAAGCGCACGAGGAAAATCTCACCGTCTTCGCGGACCAGCAACTCCTGCATTCTGCTGTTGCGAACCTTCTGCAAAACGCGTTCAAGTTTACCCGTCCGCAAGGCCGTGTTTCCTTGGAGGCACGCGCGAGCGACGATCGCGTCATCATTGAAGTAGAGGATGAATGCGGCGGCCTTCCACCTGGGAAAGCCGAGGGTCTCTTTGCCTCATTCGAACAAAGGAATCGCGACCGCACGGGCGTGGGGCTCGGCCTGACGATTAGCCGCCGCGGCGTCGAGGCGTGCAAATGAACCCTCAGCTCGCGCAACGCACCAGGCAAGGGCTGCATATTCATCATCGATATTCCGCGCTACAAACGCGCCCGCCCCGAAGGCGTTGGTCCATCGTCACATTGATCCCGGTGGCCTATGCTTGGGCGATGCGGTTGTTGGGATCCATCCCGGATGTGCGATCCACGAAACACGCGGCGCAACCATCGCCCACGGTGTCATGCGTGTCGGACTGCGAGCGAGAGAACGAGTCCCTGGAGCGTTTTTAGAAGCCGAGCCAAGTGAGGAATCGTTCCCAGAGTGAGGGTGCGGGCGGGGTGGCGCTGGGACTGAGACTCGTGTTCGCAATGGTGTCGCGCTGGGCCGCACTAGTCACAGCGGAGCAGCCAGTGGCAACGACGCGACCGTCAGCGGCATAGGCCACCGAGGAGATTGTGTAGTCAACGCCCGCTCGGACATTGTTGAAGCGCGCGTCCGTGCTAGTGACTGGCACCGAGACGAGCTGAACCGTCCCCGGGAGGCCGTCGGGCCATTTGGTCGACGCCATGGCGCCGCAGCTCGCACGACCATCGTGCAAACGAACGTCAACGCGAGAAATCGCATCCGTGCCTGAGTAGCTCGCGCGGGCAACGACGTTGCCTGATGCAACACCACTGACATTGACGTCGACGAATGCAGGCGGCGACCCTTCCGTGTCCATTCGCACGCGAAAATTCGCTGCATCCCCCGCGCGAAGGCGAACGCTCACGGTGCCGTCGTCGGCAGACATGGCATCATCTGCACCGAGTATCGCGCGGTTGCTCGGACCAACCAGAGAGAACGCCGCACGCGCGCCCGCAATAGGCGTGCCGTTCGCGCCGCCGTATTTGATGGCGAAGGTCAAAACCACATCGCGGTTTGGCGCGATCGAAACCGTTGGATTACCAATGACGAACGTTCCCAGCGATGGAACCAGGGGCGCAGGACTGGAGACGGGCACGATAGGCGTAGACGACATCAGAACCTCCGATGCCGTTATCGCATGCAGCGCCCATTTTGGTGCGGCCAGGGGTGCCTCGCTCACACGAGAAAGCCTATGCGTGATGCGCACTTGTCATTCGCTACGCAAGCCATGCCCTAACGAGCCACCCAAACTGCTTCTTGCGCGCAAACGATGGCAGCTCACGATAGAGCGAACGCGCTTCACCGCGCGCCTTACTCGCACCGTCGGCATCCCCCATGCGTTTGCGAACGCGCGAGAGCTTGTAGAGCCCCTCGATGCTCGAGTGATTCACTTGCACGAAGCGCTCGAGCAAAGGCAGCGCTTCTTTGTCGTTCTTCATCGCCACATAACTGTCTGCGGCGCGCAGGAGAGGCTCACCGTAACGCAGCTTCGGTTGCAGCTCGGCCGCGCGTGCGAAGGCCAGTTGCGCCTCGCTGTAACGCGCAAGCCCGAGCAAACAGAGACCCTTGTAGTGAATGAGCTCTGCCGATTGTGGATCCCGCTCGAGCGCACGG